>CAZBAB010000009.1:0-13120 GCA_964489815.1 Candidatus Woesearchaeota archaeon
GTTAGTTTAATTCCTGATTTTTCAATTAAGGGGCAGGCTTTTTTTAATTGTTCAATTGGATAAGATGTAAAAGATATTTTTTGAGTAATCCCTCCTGATTCCTGTTTTTGAACACAGCTATCCCTAAGGCAATCTAAAATAGATGTTTTTCCATGGTCAACATGTCCTACAACAGTTACAATTGGTTGTCGTATTTTCATATATTCTAAAGAAAAGTTTTATTTTTAAAGGTTAATGCTAAATTAATTTTATGGAGAAAAATTATAATATCAAAATTAAATTGCGTCTTGGGCAAAAGAAACCTTCTGTTTTAGAAATTATAGCAATTGAAAGAGCTGTTAGTCTTTATTTGGAGAAAGAGGAAGAGAAAAAATTAAAAGAAAACAAAAGAAACTTTTGGAAATATGCTTTTTTAGAAGGAAGAGAGAGATTTACTGCACCTTTTAAAAGATTCTGGGGGAGATATAAAAAATAGTAAAAATTAAATACATTTCTAAATTAAAATAATAAAGAGAGATGATAAATATCTTTTTGTTTTTTGCTGGGGCTTTTTTATTAATTTTTTTAGTTGGAAAATTATTAGAAAAGATAAGGATTCCATGGATTTTTTCTTCTCTTCTCCTTGGTTTATTTCTTGCTATTTATAATCCTTTTACTTCAATAACTTCTTCTCAATCTTTTTCATTTTTAGCACAACTTGGAATGTATTTTTTACTTTTTATTATAGGATTTGAAATAAATATTAAAAGTTTTAAAAAAACAGGAGGTTTTATTTTAAGAGCAACTTTTTTTATTATTCTTTTAGAAGCTATCTTTGGAACTTTGTTAATTCATTTTGTTTTTAATTATTCATGGCTTATTTCTTCTCTTGTAGCCTTATCTTTTGCAACTGTTGGAGAAGCAATTTTAATACCAATCTTAGATGAATTTAAGATTATTAATACTAAAATAGGACAAAGTATAATTGGTATAGGGACCTTGGATGATATTATAGAGATTCTTCTTTTGATTTTGGTGTCAATTCTTATTGGAGTTGGTGTCCATTCTGGAATTAATATTCTTATAACTTTTCTCTTCCTTATTGCCTTGGGGATACTTGCTGTTGGTTTAACTAAATTAAAAAAAGAGAATAAAGAATTTAGGTTTTTACCAATTGAAACTTTGTTCTTATTTGTTTTATTTGTTTTATTTTTATTTTTAGGAATTGGTGAATTTGCAAAAGCAACTGCCATAGCTGCATTACTTGCTGGAATTTCCTTAAATACTTTTATTCCTAATAATAGAATAGATAAAATAAAATCAGGAGTTAGATATTTATGCTATGGTTTTTTTGCACCAATTTTCTTTTTGTGGGTTGGTTTAAGTATGGATATAAAATATTTATTTTCTTATCCTTTATTAATACTTTTAATTCTTGTTTTTTCAGCTGGAGCCAAACTATTAGGAAGCTGGATTGTTGGAAGAAAAGAACTTGGGCTTAAAAAATCTATTTTATTAGGTATTGGACTTTCAGTAAGATTTAGCACAAGTATTATTATAATAAAAATCTTATTTGATAATAAATTAATTGGAGTAGATTTGTATTCTGTTCTTATTGCTTCAAGTATTATTTTTACTTTTATAATTCCTATTTTATTTTCAAAACTTCTTGTTAAATGGAAAATAAGAAAAAACAAGATTAATCCATAACTTTGTTTGCTTCATTAATAAGAGTGTTTAATTCTTTTTTACTTAACCCAGTTTTTTGTCTTAGAGAAATTATATCATAATTAATTATACTTTTAACTAAAACTATTTTTGATTCTACTAATTTTTGTCTTATTTTTCCTTTAACTGAATGTAGAATTGTAATTGGGTATAATTTTTTTTCTCTTATTAACTCTTGTAAATTCTTTTCATTTTTAGAAGCATATTTCCAACTTGTTATTTTTAGATTAACTGCTTTTGCATATTTAATAGCATGAGAAGTGCATTTTGTATTTGTCACCAACCACCCCTGATCAATCTTATTTTTTGGATTATTTTTTAAATCCAGAAATCTTGCATAGGTATACATTGCAACTTTTGAATCAGTATGAATACCTATTTTATTGTGATATTTGCATTCAATCATAAATGTTTTGTTTTTTTCAGCAAGTATATCTACTTCCTGAGTTATTGCTTTTCCTTTAAGAGTTAAATCTACTTTTGTATTATAACCATAATTTTGCAAAATTTGAGAGAAGTATTCTTCAAAAGTAAAACCTGTTGGGCCCAAGGACATTATTGCTCTTTTTAAATTATACTTTAATGCAATTAAAGGTTTATCTTTTAGTAATCTTAAAATTTTCTTTAAAATCTCATTCGTAGTTATTCCATCATGTGATTCTTTCTCAATTCTGCTTGCTATTTTTTTTGCAAAATCTTCTGAACCCCCTGCTTTTAAAACTGTTCTTTTGATTTTATTTTTATCAAAAACTTCAAGTTCACCATTAGCTTTTATTACTTTCATAATTTACAAAAAGCATAACACTTTAAAATAGTTTGCTCTTTATTAGTATGATATTTAAAATGCAACAAAAAAGAGGATTAAATAATTTAGAAGCTAAAAAAAGATTAAAGAAATATGGAAAAAATGAAATCCGGAAAAAAACACAGGCAACTCCATTAAAAATTTTTCTTTCTCAATTTACTTCTCCTTTAATTTTAATTTTAATAGGTGCAGCTATTCTTTCTTGGGCAATTGGTTTTCTACCAAATCAGGATTCAAATCTGATTGATACAGTTTTAATATTGGTTATTGTGTTTGCTTCTGGGATTTCTGGATTTTTTCAGGATTATAAAGCTGAGAAAACTATTGAGGCACTTCAAAAAATCGCAACTCCAAAAATAAAGGTTGTAAGGGATGGGATAGAGCTTGATTTATTTATAACTGAAATTGTCCCAGGAGATTTAATTTTGCTTGGAGAAGGTGATGTTGTGCCTGCAGATTGCAAAATTATTGAATCTTTTAATTTAGAGGTTGATGAATCAGTTTTAACTGGAGAATCCAATGCAGTAAGAAAGAAAACAAATCAAGAAATTTTCAAAGGAACTTCTATAAATTCTGGCCATGCCAAAGCAATTGTTTTAAAAACAGGCATGCAAACAAAATTAGGAACTATAGCAACAAAAATTCAGGAAATGAAAGAGGAAAAAACCCCTTTTCAAAAAGAAATTGCAGAATTTAGTAAAAAAGTTCTTTATGCTGTTCTTGGAATAATTTTTGTTATCTTTGTTATCAGCTTATTAAGATATGGTTTATATGAATCTATACTTTTGTCTATTTCCCTTGCAGTTGCTGCAATTCCTGAGGGCTTGCCTGCAGTTTTGGTTTTGGTTTTGTCCATAGGAGCAAAGTTTATGGCAAGTAAAAACGCATTAGTGAGGAAGTTAAATGTTGTTGAATCCTCTGGAGCTGTGGATATTATTTGCACAGATAAAACAGGAACCCTAACAAAAAATGAAATGGTTGTAAGAAAAATCTTTTTTAATAATAAAATTTTTGATGCTTTAAAAATCAATAAAGAGAGTGCAGAGAAAGTAAAAACCCTTCTTCTTTGTGGGAGATTGTGCAATAATTCAAAGTTAAGTTATCATGACAATAAAAAGATTTATTTCGGAGATCAAACTGAGATTGCTCTTAGAAAAATTTATGATAAATTCTTTAAAGAAGAGAAATATAAAAAAATAGGAGAAATATCTTTTACTTCTGAAAGAAAAATAATGTCTGTTATTTGTAAAAAAAATAATGAAATTTTTGTTTATTCAAAGGGAGCTCCAGAAGTTTTAATAAAAAAATGCAATAAAATATATCTTAATGGAAAAATAATTGATTTTACTAATGAATTAAAAAAGAAAATTTTGGAAAAGAACAATGAATTTGCTTCTCAGGCATTAAGAGTTTTGGGTTTTGCATATAAAAAAACTAATAAAAAAAATTATGAAAAAGATGCAGAAAAAAATTTGATTTGGCTTGGCTTGCAGGCAATGATTGATCCTCCAAAGCCAGAAGTCAAAAAAGCTCTAGAAAACTGCAAAACAGCAGGAATAAGAGTAATAATGTTAACAGGTGATAATCCTTTAACTGCAAAGGCTATTGCAGAGGGAATTGGTTTGTTTAGCAAAGGTGTTTTGATTGGAAAGGATTTAGATAAGTTAAATGATAGTGAATTAAAAAGAAAATTAAGTTTAGGAATAAACATATTTGCAAGGGTTTCTCCTTTTCATAAATTAAGAATTCTAAAAATTCTGAAAAAAGATTTTAGGGTTGCTATGACTGGAGATGGAGTAAATGATGCCTTGGCTTTAAAAAAAGCAGATGTTGGCATAGCTGTTGGAAGGGGAACAGAAGTTGCTAAACAAGCAAGTGATATAATTTTATTAGATGATAATTTTGCTTCAATTGTTTCAGCAGTTAAAGAAGGAAGAAGGTCTTTTGATAACATAAGAAAATTCATTAATTATCTTTTTGTTTGTAATCTAGCTGAGGTTGGGGTTTTGTTTTTTGCTACTCTGTTTTTAACACTTAAAGAGCCAATTCTCCTTCCAATTCAAATATTGTGGATAAATCTTCTTACAGATGGTTTGCCAGCTCTTGCTCTTGGAGTAGATCCTGCAAGACCAGATATTATGAAAAAACCTCCAAGAAAAAAGAATGAATCAATTATTAATAAAAAACTTGCGTGGCTCATTGGAACAATTGGTATTAAGAAAATGGCTCTTTTGTTTGCTACATTTTTAGTTGTTGATTATGTTTCTGGAATTGAACAGGCAAGAACAACTCTTTTTACTGGATTTATTCTTTATGAATTTGTAAGAATTGGTTCTATTAGGTATCAGGAAAAATTAAGCTGGTTTGCTAATAAGTGGCTTCTTTTAGCATTAGTAAGCTCTCTTTTATTGCAATTAATTATTGTTTATACTCCTTTGAGTAAGTTTTTTCATATTGCTCCATTGAGTATGTTCTCTTGGTTTATTCTTATATTGGGTGTAATTATAGGTTATTTTCTTGCAATACTAATAACAAAACTTATTATGAAATTTATTAAGGAGTGAGTTTGGAAGTGGTTAATTATAAAAACCAAATTGTTTTATTTATTTTATGATATCAGAAAAAAAGATTTTAGCATATACATTAAAGAATGCAGTTGAAAACAAAGGAAGTGCAAGGCCTCAAAATGTTCTTGGGGGGCTGTTTGCTGAGGGATTGAAAAAAACAGATATAAAAAAAATAATGCCAAAATTAAATTCTATTGTTGAGAAAGTTAATTCTATGTCTTTAGAAAAACAAAAAAAAGAGTTTGCTAAATTAGAGAGTCTGGTTGGTCATCGTGTTGAAAGAAAGGGTTTGCCTGAATTACCAAATACTAAAAAAGGTGTTGTAATGAGGATTGCTCCTTCTGCTTCAGGCCCGCTTCATATTATTCATGGAATTAATGCTTCTTTAAGTTATGATTATGTTAGAAAATACAGAGGCAAGATGATTGTAAGAATTGAGGATACTAATCCTGAAAACATTTCTCCTGATGCTTATAAAATGATTAAAGATGATGCAGATTTTTTATTTAAGGGAGAAGCTGAGATTTTTATTCAATCTGATAGAATGAAATTGTATTATGATTATGCTGAAAAATTAATTAAAAAAGGAAAAGCATATGTTTGCACTTGCTCTAGGGAGGAATTTAAGAGATTTGTAAATGCTAAAAAAAATTGTCCTTGTAGAAAATTAAGTATTAAAGAAAATTTAGATAGGTGGAAAAAAATGCTGAATAAAGACGGATTTAAACCTGGAGAAGCTGTTTTAAGATTTAAATCTTCTATGAAAGATAAAAATCCTGCATTAAGAGATTTTCCTTTAGCAAGAATTAATCTTAAAGAGCATCCAAGACAAAAAAAGAAATACAGGGTTTGGCCTTTGATGAATCTAAGTGTAGCAGTAGATGATATAGAAATGAAATTAACGCATATTATACGCGGAAAAGACCATAGAGATAATGGAAAAAGACAAGCAATGATTTTTAAGGTGTTTGGGAAAAAATATCCCTGGACAGCTTATTTAGGAAGATATCACTTTACTGATATGGAATTATCAACATCAAAATTCAGAAAAGGAATTGAAGAAGGAAAATATTCTGGTTGGGATGACCCAAGACTGCCCACAATTATTTCCTTGAGAAAAAGAGGGTATAAACCAGAGGCATTTTGGAAAATGGCTGAACATATTGGGTTGTCAGAGGTAGACAAAAAAATCTCTAAAGAGGATTTTTTTAAAGTTTTTGATAGTTTTAATACATAAATTTTTACATTAATCTTGCATAAAATGAAATTGTATGGGAAGCTATATTATTTAACTTTTTTACCATTGTGTTTAAATCTTTAATATTCCCTTCAAGTTCAGTAGAAAGCGCATTTTTTAGTTCTTTTTCTTTTGTTTGTCGCATTTCTTTTTTTATTCCCTGAGTTATCTCTAATAATCCCTTATATGAGGAAAATAAGCTTGAATATGCTTCCTGGGCTAAGTTTAAAGTTAAGTTTATTTCTTTTTTTCTGGCTGCTTTCTTTACTTCTTTAAAAAAGTATTCATAAAGTTCCCAATCATCTAAGACCTGCTCATAATTTCTTTCCATAGTGTTGTTACTAAATAAGAGTATATAAATCTTTTGATTTATTAAGATATTAAAAAACTTTTTGTTAATCCTTAATCTAATAGTAGTAACAAAACCAAAAGATTTATAAAGCAATTTATTTAATATTAAACATGACAGAAATAACTGAAGAACTTAAAAGAAGATTTCAAGAAAGATATTTTGGAGAGCAAGGCATTTTAGAACAAAATGAGAAGAGAATTAAAACTGAGAGGGATTTTGCTTATGGAATTAGAGACCATTTAGTAGAATTAATAGAATCAGGGTTTTTATCCCGTAATGATTTAGTACAATATAGCTCAAAACACAAAGGAACAGTTTTAGAAGGATTAGCAAAAAGTGTTTTAGATTTAACTTCTGAATATTCTTTAACTTCTGATTAGATTTATAACCATCCAATCAATAAACTGAATCCTACAATAAACAATAGAATTCCTGCAATTAAGTGAAGAATCCTGATGTTTTTTTCTTTCCAACCAGAAACTTCGTCTATTTTCTTTATTCCATAATAGATTATTAGAGTAATTGCAATCATTGGAATAACAAAAATAAGATTATAAAAAAGAAGCCAAGGAATTGATTCTAAAACCCCTAATGGGGAGAGAAGAGCAGAAGCAATTATATAAGGGCCGATTGTGCAAGGAAGCAAAAAAACTGTTACAAAAAAACCTATTATAAATGCTCCTTTTGGAGAAGTAATCTGGTTGATTATTCTTTTAGCTTTTGGTCTCATCCAAAGAGGCATTTCAGTTGCAAAACTTCCTTTTTTATAATAAAAGAAATCTTTTATTTGAAGTGCTCCTATTAACATTGCTAAAACAGCCAATCCTTTATAGAGAGATATAGAGTATTTCGAGATAAAATCCCCTGCTGTTTTAAAGAGCTGGATAAATACAATGCCATAAAATAAATATCCAATAATAATTGCTAATATAAATGAGAATCCTGCAAATAAAATTTTTTTCTTTTTTGTTGGGTCATTTGTTAAAACTGCTAAAAGAACCATTGTTAACACTGCAATTGCACAAGGATTCACTGAATCAGCTAATGCCAATAAAAAAATTCTTCCTATCTCTAATGTGTTTTGCATTTTAACATCCTGTTAATTCTTGAAGTTTTTCTATTGATTGAACTCCAAGAATAAATTTACCATTTATTTCCCAAGCAGGAGTTCCTTTTATGTTTTGACATTTTATCCAATCTTTATCACACCACACTACTTTTAAATATTTGAAATTTTCTCCAAAAAGCTGCTCCTGAACTTTACAATGAGGGCATCTCTCTTGAGCATAAAGTGTTGCTCTTTTTCCAATGCATTGTATAATCTCCTTTTCTGTTTTTTGTGTTGGTTTATTAAGTATTAAAAAAGAAATTAGTAAAACAAAAACAATTACTAAAATTGTTATCACCCAATCTTTTTTCATAGGTTGAATAATTAAATTTGCTTTAAAAAATTTTTGATTAATAATCTGGCAATTCTTTGTTTGAATCTTCTGGAGTTTTGTCTAAGGTGGCTTGCTCTTTTGGAGGCTCTGGTATGGGTTCTTCTTTCATGTCTTCTTCAGGAATTGAATTAATCATTTCCTTGAATTTTGGAAAATCTTGTGCAGAAATTTTTACTCCTGACTTTGTAAATCCAGTATATCTATCTGAAGTTACAAATTCTCTTATTGTTAAACCAAGTCTGCCGCCAAAATCATCAATTCTTAAAACAATATCTGTTGTATCATTTTTTTTAAGCTTTCCAATATCTTTTTCCATAGAAAAGATAATTTTAAATGCTATTTAAAGTTTATGGATTAATGTTTTTTTCTTCTTACTTTATTCTTTTTTTTATTAATTATTAATATAATAATTATTAAAGTTATTGAGATAATTGTCAAAGTTAAAAATAATTTAGTATAATCTTTTGTAGGTTCTGGGGGATTAGGAGGAATCTTCTTCTTTTCAGAAGAGGTTGTTGATTTATTAAAGTTTTCCTGCTTTTCCTTTCCTTCTGCTAAGAGATTAATTTCCAAATCTGCTTTATTATCTTCTATTTTTTTAAGAACAATTGATAAATCATATATTCCATCATTATTTAAATCAAAATATTTAATTTCTTTGATTTTTAATTCAGTTTTAATTAAAGTGCTTCTTATTAAAAATTCAACAGAATTATTTTTTATATTTGTTATTGTTATAAAATGTTTTTCCTTGCTTTCATTTTTTTCTTTTCCTGATTTAACATAAAACATTATAATACTTCCTTTTCTAAGATTTCTAATTATCTCTTTGTTTTGTTCTACTTCAATTATTCCATTTCCTCCTCCGGTATTTTCTTCATTGTCTTCCTCTTGATTATTTTCATTATTGTTTTCTGATTCTTGTTGAAAATTTATTTTTAAGACATTGGAATGATTAGCTTCTTGAATTGTTGCATTGTATAATCTTAATTCATTTCCTACAATTTCATAATTAGTAAGATTATAAAAAGTTCCATTTTGCAGTGTTAATGTTATATTTTGTATTTTGCTTAAATTAATGTCTGGATAATATTTAGATAGCTCGCTTTTATTTAATATTAAATTAATTTTCAAGAAAGTATATGGGCTTGAAATATTTAACTTTAAATATTTTCCTTGCTCAGAAAAATTTGAAGAAATATAAGGGAATTCATAATTAGTTTGATTAACTTCCATTGTCCAATTGCCTCTCCAAGAATCAAAAGTAAAATTAATATCAGGATAATAATCATTTGAAGTCATATTATATGTGTTTTGTAATATATTGTCTTTGTAGAGTTTTACTTTCCTTACATGATTTTCAAAATAAGCAGGATATTTAACAGAAAGATTAAAAGTATGGTTTGCATCAACAGGAATATCATGTCCCAAAATTCTTATATCATATCTTGAAGTTTGATTATATTTGCTGTTAGTTAAAATATCATATTCTGTCCATCTAATTGCTAATGGTTCTGGGTAATAATAATCATAATAATCAAGAACTGCATCAGTAGATTTTCCAATTATAATTTTTGGATAGGTTTGACTAATATTGTTAAGATGTTCTTGTAGCTTTGAAAAATTTCCTCCTGTTAGATCATTCCATCCTGCATCACCTGACATATAAATAGTATGTGTAAAACCAACAATAAAATGAACTCCTGAATTAACAATTTCATTACTTGAAAAATATGTCCAGCCTTTATTAACTTTTGTGTTTAAACTTACAGTGTTTTCTCTATCATAACCAATCTTTTGAGGGGAAGGAGTCATTGACATTTCAAGAACCCCAATAGAATTTAAAGAGTTTGTATTGGAATTTAGGTCATTTGTTTTTGTAAAATATTCATTTTCTCCATATGCTCTTCCAGCACGTGCATCTGTGGCACCATTACAAGGATCATCTGTATCTGCTAAGATTTTTACTTTTTTAAATGCTTGAATTGTTTTGTATTCATCAGTTGAAGTTATACCCACATCATATCCTCCTGACCTAAAAAAGAAAGTTCTAAAGGAAGGATTGGCTAATCTACCATATTTTTCTATTAATTTAATGTGGTCATAAAGAACAGCAGTTCTACTTGTATTAAATTCAGAATAATTGTATCCTCCAACATTTCCTAAGACATGAGCAAAGGAGTCTGTTCCTGTTTCATTAAAGAAAAATGCATCGTATGAATTATTCCATGTATATTTCCCATATAAAGAAAAATCAGTTGCTCCTTTATCCATATGTATATGAGGATTTATCTGATTTCCATGTGCTACTGAATCAGTTATTCTATTTAATAATCTTTCATACAATCCAGTCCAATTAGAACTTCCTTTTTTTTCACCTTCTTCTGCAACATATACACAATTAACACAAAGCATATGATTCCAAGATGCATTATAAATTTCTGCAATTTCTTCTATTTTCTTTGATTTGTTTATCATTGGAATTTGTATTTCATTCCATTCAACGTAATTATCTCCATCATCGTAATCACCACTAAGATCTGGTGATTTGTATTCCAAATCCTCGGTAAGTAAGTAATATATTTTTCCTTCTGAAGGATCTGTAACATTAACAAGAAAATCTTTTTGATTTGAATAAGTTGTATTACTAATATTAAATCCAAAAACCCAAAACTGATTTAAATTAACTTCATTTGACCTTGTTGCATTTAAAGTAAAAACATAACTAAAATTTTGGCTTTCATTTAAGGAAGGAATTAATACTTCTTTAATAGGGCAAGTAACTCCATAACCATAAGGTTCTACTGGTTTTAAAGTTAAATTTGTGTAATTCCTATGTAATGCAGATACAGTAACATTCACTTTAAATGAAGAATTTTTTAGAGCATTATAAGAAATTCCAGTTATATTTGTAGTTATTAAAAAAGGTTCTTGAACTGTAAATTGAGACAAATTAGAATTTGAATCAGCATAATTATTATCTATAGCAGTTATTTTTATGTAATAAGTTTCTCCATCTGTGAGTTTGTAATTATTGGCTATCTCTGATGCACTTCTGGCAGATGGAGTAACTCGCACTTCATCTAAATAGCCATTTAGATTTTTTCCAATTGTAAAATTATGATTATTTAATGGAAGAGAATTTGTTTCTGCTTTTTTACCAACTAATTTTCCATTGATATATAATCTAATTGTATTTTTATTGTAAGTTCCTGCAATATAATACCAATAACCTGGTATAATTTTTTCAGTCTTTTCAGTATAATTATGTTCAATTCCAGAATCTGCAAATCCAAAACCCAAATAACCTTCTTTTGTTATAAATAAATGATAATTAGAATCAAAAGGGAAATCATGGGAGAAATCTCCTTTTATTACTGGGTATGCCCTAATATCAGGAAGTTCTTGTAGATTAACCCATGCTTCAAGAGTTACTGCATTTGTTATATTTAAATTTCCTTTTGGATTTTCTATGTAAATAAAGCTACTTTCATTTCCATCAAATTCATAAGAACCAACAAATTTTCCATAATCACTATGGTGTATTACACTTCCATTAATTAATCCATCATTATGGTAAGAAGAAGAATCTCTTAAATCATTATCAAAAGTCCATAAACTTGAGGAACTAGTTGCATATAAAGGGGGGGTATCCCAATTAAAGGAATCTGTATAATTTAAATTTTTATTAAGGGTTTGATATATTAAACCAAAATTAGTTCCATCATTAGAAGCATAAACTGATACATTAACATTGCTTGAAAGTAAACTTTTTTCTATAATACTAAAGTTAATTAATTGATTATTGTAGTTATTAATGGAATTGTTTTCTGGGGAATGAATAATAATTTCAGGAGGATTTTTTCTTACTATTAAAGTATGATTCTCGCCCCACACAGAATTAGTTTCATTATCTTGTACAAAGCAATTCCATGTATAATTTCCTTCTCCTATGTTATTAAATGTCCATGATGTTGAGTTTGAACTTCCAGTTACATCTACTGTGTTATTGGCATACCATATCCCATTAAAATTATGGTATAAGGTTATATTAGATAATTCATTATTTACAATAGATTCAGCAGAACAATTAAGAGTAAAATTTCCAGTATAACTTATATTATTATCTGGGGGGGAATTTAAATTAACAATTAATGTAGAATAAACTATTTCAAGTAGAGGTCTATAAGAGATTGTTGGATTATTAACTCCTCCAAAAATTTTAATATTATCATTAGATGGGAAACTCATCTTATAATCATTTATTCTTAAAATCCATCCATAATTATCTATACTTCCATTGACCCATGCTTTTACATCATTTGTAACATCAAATTCATATGTTACTGGTGTGTTGTAGCCAATTGTTTTGTAATCTGTTTCTGTTGCTGCTCTGTCATTTGTTATGTCATCTGCACCTCCTTCTGTCCAAGAAACACTATTGTATTTAGGATAATCCCAAGTAACGAATCCAGAATCAGTAGTAGGAGGGTCAGCACTCAAACCAGAATCCCATTCACGTTTTAACCTATATAAGTATAAATCTAAAGGATAATCCTCTATTTTATTAATCAAAGTCAAATTAAGTTTTGCTTCTACAAGATTTATATTTGGATTTAAACTAGAAAGATTAAACCAAATCAAACTACTTAAAGTATCCCCATTAAAACCACTTGTTTTACCAACAACAACATCAGTGTCATTACCATAATGAGCATTTGGATTGCTGGAGTTTATATATGCTGTTTTGCATCCAGTATAACCATTTACTCCTTGCTGATAAGTTTTTGTTATAGTGGCATGAGAAAAAGAAATAAATAAAACTAAAAGAAATATACTTAATGAAATTATAAATAACTTTTTATTAATTTTCATCTTCCTCTTTTTATTGTAAAATAAAGCAATTTAATTATTTTAAATGTTTCCATAACTTCTTATAAAAGGCATTCTTTAGATTTTCAAAAACCGAAATATTTAAATACTAAATATTTTTTATTATTATGCCTTACT
>CAZBAB010000010.1:0-13028 GCA_964489815.1 Candidatus Woesearchaeota archaeon
TTAATTGTTTTTGATGCTCATCCTGATTGTATGCAACCTGTTGATAAAAATTTTCCAACACATGAGGAATGGCTTCGTGGATTAATTGAGGATGGTTTTCCTGCAAAAAACATACTTTTAGTGGGAAATAGAAATTCAGATGAAAAAGAAATAAAATTTATAGAAAAATATAAAATTCAGCAAGTTAAAATTAATAATTTTTTAGAAGATTTAAATTCAACAATTGAGGTAATTATGGAGTTTGCAAATAATAAAGAACTTTATATTTCAATTGATATTGATTTTCTTGACCCTGTTTTTGCTCCTGCAACAGGATATCCTGAAGAGGGGGGTTTGAGTTCTAAAGAATTTTTTTATATTTTGGAAAGAATGAATAAGATGAAAAATTTGAGGGCCATAGATTTAGTGGAGATTAATGCTTTAAAAGATGAAAAATTTAATAATCAGACCATTAAGCTGGGTGCAAAAATAATTAATAAGTTTGATTAACTAATTCAAAAATTTCTGCTTTTTTGCCTATTAATTTTTTTAATTCTTTTGGAGGTGCATTAATTATGTTTTTTATTGTTTTAAAATTTTTTAATAATTTTTTTGCGGTTTTTGGGCCTATTCCTGGAAAACTTTCTATAATAAATTGCATCTGTTCTTTTTTATTTAGGGCTTTTTTTGTTACATTTAATTTTGATTCTTTCTCTTTTCTTTTTGCTAATATAGAAATAAATTTTGCAGTATCTTTTTGATTTTTTGTGAAAATCGTGGGGGTTTTATATTTTAATGCAATTGAGATTAAAAAGCCTCTTATGGAATTTGCATGTATTCCATTAGATTTTTCATCATTATAAAATTCTTGTTCTTCAATTCCTTCTATTAATAGAAGCCTGTCTTTGTATTTTTGAAGATTTTTTAATTGTTTAACTAATCTATTTGAAATCATTGATTGTAAAAAATCATCTATACTTTTTCTTTCTATAACTATATTATTTACAAGATAATCCCCTATTTTTAATTCTTTGAATTCAATATCAAAATTTAGTGATTTTAAAAGAGAGGGCACAAGGCAGTTTTTTTCTCTATAATCTACAAAAATTTTTATTTTTGGTTTTGAATTTTTTTTTATTGTGTTTTTTTTGTTTGAAAAAATATTATAAAAGTTTTCCATGAAAATAAAAGTTAAAAGGAATTTTTAATTTTTGCCATTGATAAAATATTTTTCCTGTTTCAATTAGTCCAGAAAGTGTTATTTTCATAACAAAAAAATTAATTTTTTATAAGTAATTATTATGATTAGGCGTATTTTTTGAATTAGTATTTATCAAGTGTTTTTTGATTAAGATTTTCTTTTATTGAATTTATTGCTGAATGCATTTTTCTTTCTCTTGCTCTTGATACAAAATAAAAAGCTTCGTCTCTTGTGTTTTTTGTAATTAAAATTATTAGTTTTCCTTTCATTAATCTTGCAGTCCTCCCTGCTCTTTGAATTGCCCGAATTGCTGAGGGGATTGGTTCATAAAAAATTACTGAATTTACTTCAGGAATATCTAAACCTTCTTCTGCTATTCGTGTTGCACATAAAACATTTATTTCTCCTCTACTAAACTCTTGAATTATTTTTTTTTGTTCTTTTTGATTCATTCCTGAGCCTTCTTTTTTGGCTTGCCCAACAAAAACTTTTGCTTTTATCCCTTTGAGTTTATTTAATCTTCTAGAAATAACTTTTGCAGAATCCCTAAATTGGGTAAATACAATTATTTTTATTTTTTCATTTTGTTTTTTTTCTTTTTCTATTATTTCAACTAATTTAGTTATTTTAGGATGTTCTTTATTTTTAATAAGGAGCTCATTTGCAGCAGAATAAATAAAATTAAATTCTGGTTTTGCAACTAATTTTATTACTCCTTTGCTTTGTTTTTTACTTGCTTGATTAAAAAGATTTTTTAAATAGTTATAAAATCCCTCAATAGTCTGGGTTTCTAAAAGTTCTAAACCATGTTGTAATTTTATTGCTTGTGCACAAGCAGATGCTCCTAGCATATAATTGAAATTTTTTCCACCCCTTGCTAAAAGCCCTATTATCTTTTTTTGTAAAACAATTAAATTTGTTTTTGAGGCAGGACCAAATAAAATTCTTCGCTTTCTTAGTTCTTCTATGTATTTTTCAAGCAGGGATTTTAATACTTGTTTTATTTCTTCTAATTCAGGGGGAAATTGTACAATTACTTTTTCAAATTCAAGTTCTTGGAGATATTCTTTTACATCCGGGCTTTTTCGTGTTCTTAATTCAACCTCTTCAATAGACAAGTTTTTGCAAATTTCTTTTATTTTATTTTCCTGACTTCCTGGAGAAGCTGTTAAACCAATTATTCTTTTGTTTTCTGCTTGGGAGAAGTATTTCTGAGCAATAAAATTATAATCATAATTTTTTACACACCTGTGGGCTTCATCTTCTATAAGCAGGCAAACTTCTTTTAAGTTATAGAGGTTTTTCTTTAAATCATTTGCAATGCACTGGGGTGTTGAAAAGATTATATCTGCTGTTTTCCAAATTTTTTGTCTTTGTTCTGCTTTAACTTTTCCTGTAAAAAGTTGTATATCTGCAAATAAATCTGATAAATGTTTTTTAAAAAAGGTTAAGTGTTGTTCAGCTAAGGGTTTTGTTGGAGCAAGAATTAAAACTTTTTGTCCTGGAAATTGTTTCATTCTTTCTATAGTTATCATTAGGGCAATCAGGGTTTTTCCTAATCCTGTTGGAAGAACTACTAAACAATTTTTTTTAATACATGTTTTAAAAATCTCTTCTTGATATTTTCTTGGTGTTATTCCATTAAGAAATTCTTTTGTCATTTGTTAAGATATTCTAAGAAGTATAAATAATTTTATGTTTAAATAATAAATAAAGTATAATTTAGTCCAATTATTGTAAGTATTACTAAGAAAACCCACCAAATTTTACTTCCAAAAAAGATTTTATTTCCATCAAGGTTTGAAAGAGGTATTAAATTAAATGCTACATAATAAATACTTAATTTTGTGAATTCAGGTATTCCTATTAAATATGCTATTATTGCAGTTACAAGGTTTGCTATCAATCCCCAAATTGCAATTAATGCTATATGATATTCTGTCATTTCAGAAAAAGCAAAAGTTCCATATCTTTTTGAAGTTCTATAAATTTTTGGTTTTACATCAAAGCTTAAAACAGCAAGCCAATTAATAAATCCTGCTGATAGAAATTTTAAAATTATTGGAAGAAAAGCTCCTACTTGAACAGGTTTTTTAAAATACTGTTTTGGTCTAAATCCATATCTTTGCACTTCCCAAATTTTTACATTAATTTCTGAATCAAGATAATAACTTGATATTTTTTTGGCAAAGTAATTAATTAAAAGAATTATAAAAATAACTAAACTTATATAAAAAAAGTAAGAAAGACTGTATAAATTGCTTATAATAAAACCTAAAACAAGAGTTACTATAAGAATAGATATTATTTCTTTTATTTTAAGCATGCTTTTTCAAGTATTGGGATTTTTATAAATTTATTGATATTTGTTTTTAATGGTTATTTTTAAAATTCTTTTTTTATTTTGATTATACTATATTATGGAAAAGTATTTAAATAAGTTTTAATATTTTGTTTCATGAGAGTTAAACGAATTACAGAGGTTATTGGAACAAAAGTTTATACAGATTCTGGGGATTATTTTGGTGAGATTGAAGAAGCTAATTTACTAAATAATAAGATTGATGGATGGAGAATAAAGGTAGGGGGTGCAATTATGTCTTTAATTGGAGGTGCTCGGGGAGTAATAATCCCTCATCATTTTGTAAAGGCAATTAGTGATATTTTTATTATAAATAAAGCTGCACTACCAACACAAGAATCTGATATGGAAAATTTTGCAGATGATTTGGAGTAGGTAAATGGCAATTGATAGTTTTTTTCAAGCAAGTATTCTTACTAATTTTGTTTATCCTTTTCTTTTGATATTTTTTGTGCTTTTTGCACTTTTAGAAAAGACTAATTTGTTAGGGCAGGGGCAAAGGCAGATTAATGCTTTAGTTTCATTTATAATAGGTCTTATTTTTGTTTCAGCTGTTTTGCCTAAATTAATAATAGGAAATCTTGTTTTGGTTCTTAGTATTTTGCTTGTTTTAATATTTGTTATTTTTGTTATTGTTGGTTTTATTTCTGGAAAAGAAGTAGTGCTTGGTGGAAAGCCAGGTATAGTAATTGGAATATTAATTGCTCTTTTGTTTGTAGGTGTTATTTTATATACTGCACATCTTGAAAAACCTATTCATACAGCTTCTAATAATTTTTTTAATTTTCTTTTTTATAGCTCTTGGAGTAGTTCTTTTTGGCAGAATGTGCTGTTTATAATTATTATTGCTCTTGCTCTTGCAGTTGTTTTACGTAAACCCCCTACTCCTTCTAGCTAAGTGCTAAGTTTGTTTATTATGCTTTATTTCAGAAACATATTTAAAGATAATTTTTTTAATTAATGTATGTTAGAAGGTTTGAATTTTTTAATTTACGCAGGTTATTCAGGAGGTTTTTTTGGAAGATTAATTTCTTCTTGGGAAAGTGCAGGTGTTTTTGTTTATGTTCTTCCTTTTTTATTAATCTTTGTTTTAGTATTTGGTATTTTGTCTAAATTAAGTATTTTTAATGAAAATAAAGGGGTAAATGCTATTATTGCTCTTGTTGTTGGTTTTATGGCTTTGCAATTTAATGTTGTTTCAACTTTTTTTAATGAGCTTTTTCCAAGATTAGGTATTGGGCTTTCTATTATTTTAGCTTTATTAATCATAACTGGTTTATTTATTAATCCAAAGAACAAAGGCTGGATGATTGGGCTTTCAATAATTTCTTTAATTATTGTTGCAATTGTTGTTTATACTTCTTTTAATAACTGGCCTTGGACTTATTCTGTTTGGTTTCAGAATAATTGGGCGAATGTTTTAGGAATTTTGGTTTTTATTGGATTAATTGTAGCTGTTATTGTTTTTTCTAATACCCGTGATAAAAACGGAAATTTTGAGAGTGATGCTATTCTTGCAAAAGCTTTGAGCGGGCTTTTAGGAGGAAACCAGAAGTCTTAAATAATAATTGTTTTATTATAAGAATTTTGAATTAATTATAAATTTATTTTATTTTTAAAAAGTATTAAGTAGTTTTTTTCTTTTTTTTCTTTGAAATAAGTTTTGAAAAATTACTTTCAATCATAGACATTTCATTTTTAATTGATTCCAAATCTTTTCCATAAGAACCAACTTTATCTAAAATTGATAATTGAAGTTTGTCAATTGTTGTTTCAATTCTTTTTAATCTGTTTTGCAAATCTTTTATTTTTGTTGTGGCAATTGTTGAAAATTCTTGCATTTTTTCAGTTTGTTTTTGTAAATCTTTGATTTTTTCTGAGAAAACTTGTTCTGAAATTTCAATGATTGTATCTGTGTCTAAGCTTTCTTGTGCATAACCCTGCTCTTGCCCATATTCTTCAGGAGCATAATTTTCATTATATTGTTGGTTGGTGTAACTTTCTTGAGATTGCTGTGAAGGGTAATAAGTATTTTGTTGAGGTTCTTCTTGAGAAACAGGAGGTTCATAATTTTGTGTGGGGGTGTTTGGTGAAGGAGGAAGATTATTTGCAGGTAAAGATGCTTGTGTTTCTTCTTCATTTTCTTTACTTATTGCTTGTTTTATTTGAGAATGATTTAAAGCATCTTGTATTTCTTTTGGAGAAATTCCTTGTTCTTGTAATTCAGTTACTATTTCTTGTTCAGTTTTTCCTTGATTTTTCATTTGTTCTATTTGTTCTAATAGTCCCATGGAAACAACCCCCTGGTTTTTTTCGATTTTCCTCTAAGCACTGAAGGGCAACATTTTTCCTGTGCCTTTTTGGATGTTGCATAAGCACCCCAAAATTTTAAATTTCTATTAAAAAGCAAAGGGTAAGATTTAATTGTTTCTAATAAGTGTTGTGATTTTGTTTTTATCATTGTTATAAATTGGATTTATTTCTTTTTTAAACTTTCTTTTAGGCCCCCCCAAGCATTTTTATTTGTTTTGCTAAGAGCTCTATATCTTCTTTTCTTGCAAATTTTTGAAATTCAATTGAAGCTGTTTCTAAAAAAGAAGTTAATTTATTTATATTTTGTTTTATAATTTCAATGCTTTGTTTTATAGAGAGAGTTTCATTATTTAATTTATTTTTTAATTCTATTAAATTTGTTTCTAAAAGTTTTAATCTATCTTTTTGTATTCTTTGTTTTTCTTCTAAATCTCTTATTTTGAAATTTATGTCCAATACTCCTGAATCTTGATATTCTCCATTTTCCATAATTTATTTAGGAATTTATGCTTTAAATTATTTTGTATATGTTTTGTGCAATAAAACCTTTAAACTCCTTTTTCTTTTTGTTTTTATGCAATTTGCAAAAGATGCCCCTTTGTATTCTTATGAAGTTCACAGAGAGGGAGGAGAAGATATTTTGTATGTTAATTTTTTAGGTGCTCCTTTTGTTCCAAATCTTGTTGAAATGCCTGAGGTCATGGGAAGAACTATTGAAATTTTAATGGAAAATCAGAATGTGTCTCGTATTGTTTTTGTTCAGCAAAAAAATTATAATTATGATTTTAAAGAAACTTCTTATTTATTAGAAATTGCTAATCTTTACACTTTTCTTTTAAAACAAGAGAGAATTTTATCTCATGAAAAGTTAGTTACAAATAATGAGTCTGCTTTTTCTAAGAGGTATAATGATTTATTCTCTTTTTTAAATTTGCTTAAGCAGGATCCTATTTATGCTTATCACGAATTAAAAAGATTTATTATTGAAGCAAAAATCATGCTTAATAAAATTGAGGGCAGTTTGAGGACTGATTTAGTTAATTATATTAATTATTTAGAGAAAATATTTTCTTTATTAGAAAAGACCTCTTTGATTTTTGATGCAAAATCTTTTTTTAGTAATTATAGAATAGGGGACAGGGAGATTTATAATCATTTATTTAAACCAGATGTTGTTCCTAATTTTACTTTTACTCGTCTTGTTTTTGATTTGCCTGAGGATGCAGAGATAATTGATCAATATGAAATTGGTGAGGAACCAGATAAGTCAGTTGTAACTATCTTAAAAAAGAAAAATGAAGCAAAACTTATTTATCATTTAAGCCCTCCTGAAAATTCTTTGAATGAAGATTATGATTCTTTATTGAATCTTGCTCGAGGAGTTTTAATGGAGCATCAACCCAAAGCAAAGGAATTTACTGATACTAAAAGAATTAGGCAGGTATTTTTTAATATTGCGAAGGATTTAATTCAAGATTTAGCCCACACAAAAGGAATCCCTTTGAATTATGAAGATATGAATGTTTTGGCTACAATTTTAGTTAGGCACACTATTGGTTTTGGTTTAATTGAAGTTTTGCTTCAAGATACTAATTTACAGGATATTTCTTTGAATGCTCCTATTTCTAAAGTTCCTATTTTTGTAAGACATGGTATTTATGGAGAGTGTTCTACAAATATCCTTCCTAGTGTTGAAGATGCTGATTCTTGGGCTGCAAAGTTTAGAATGATTTCTGGAAGGCCTTTAAATGAAGCAAATCCTATTTTAGACACCCAGTTTAATCTTGGAAAAATGCATGCAAGAATTGCAGTTATTCAAGAACCTCTTAGTCCTGAAGGTCTTGCTTATTCTATTAGGAGACATAGAGAAAATCCTTGGACTCTACCTTTGTTTATTAAGAATAAAATGTTAAATCCTTTTTCTGCGGGATTGCTGAGTTTTTTAATTGATGGGGCAAGAACTTTGCTTGTTGCAGGAACAAGGTCTTCAGGTAAAACTTCTTTACTCGGCAGTTTAATGCTTGAAATTATCCCAAAAAATAGAATTATTGTAATTGAAGATACCTTGGAATTGCCTGTTGATTCTTTAAGAGATTTGAATTATAATATTCTTAGAATGAAAGTACGTTCAGCTTTATTAAAGACAACTACAGAGGTTTCTGCAGATGATGGTATTAGAACAAGTTTGCGTTTAGGAGATAGCTGTTTAATTTTAGGAGAGGTTCGTTCTGAAGAAGCAAAAGCTTTGTATGAGGCTATGCGTATTGGTGCTTTAGCAAATGTTGTTGCAGGAACAATTCATGGAGCATCCCCCTATGCAGTTTATGACAGGGTAGTTAATGATTTGGGTGTTCCTAAAACAAGTTTTAAAGCAACAGATATAATTGCAGTAGCCAATCCAATAAAATCTCCAGATGGTTTAAATTCTTGGAGGAGATTGCTGCAAATATCTGAAATAAGGAAACATTGGGAAGAAGATCCTCTTGAGGAAAAAGGTTTTGTGGATTTAATGAAGTATAATGTGAAAAAAGATGAATTAGAACCAACAGATGATTTAATTAATGGAGATAGTGATGTTATTAAAGATATTGCTTCGAAAGTTAAGGGATGGGCAGGGAATTGGGATGCTATTTATGATAATATTCTTCTTCGGGCAAAAATTAAAAAAGAACTTGTAGAAGTTTCTGATAAATTAAAGAATTCAAGTCTTTTGGAAGCAAAATTTAATGTTTTGTCTAATAATGCTTTTCATAGAATCTCTGAACAAATTATGCAAGAAGTGGGACTACCTCTTTCTGAGAGGGTTTTTCCAGAGTGGCAAAAATGGCTTAATTTTGAAATAAAGAAAAAACAGATTTGAAAAACTTTATTAACTTATTTTTAATTTTTAGTAAATGAAAAATTGGTTTAATATTATTGGAACAATTATAATCTTTGTATTGTTAGTTTATATTCTTAAAGGAATAAACTTTCATGATGTTTATATTTTGCTTACTAAAGTAAAACTTTTTTGGTTTGTGTTGGCAGTTTTATCAGCAGGATTGGTTTTTTTTTCAAGTGTTTTTAATCTTAAATTTATTTTTAGAGACATACTTAAATTTGATTTCTTTTATTTTACTGAAGTTGTTTTAATTGGTGCTTTTTTTAATACTGTAACTCCTTCTGCTGGAATGGGAGGAGAACCTTTTAAAGCCCGTTATTTATCCTTAAAATATAAAAAACCTGATAATGAAGTTTTTGCAGGAGTTTTGCTTGAATCTTTTTTTAGATTAATGGTTTTTTTCTTTTTTGTTTTGATTTCAATTTTCTTTGTTTTGCTTTTTGTTAAAATTTCTTATGCTTTAAAAATAATTTTAGAAATTCTTCTTGGTTTTGTTCTTGTAATGCTTTTTATTATTTTTTGGGTTATTATGAAAAAATCTCACTCAAAATGGAAATTTTTCTTTAGAAAATTTTATTGGTTTGGGTTTATAAGAAAACGCTTTAAGACTGAAAAAGAATTTATGAAATATCTTAAATCTAAAATTGGTCCTTCTTATCATTCTTTTAGAAAAATTGTTAGAAAAAAAGAAAATTATTTTCTTGGTTTTTTATTTGCTTTTGGTTATTGGTTTGCAAATTTTTTTACTGCTTATTTTTTATTTCTTTCTTTTGGGCATAATTTTAATTTCTTTTTAATTATAATTGTTTTTATTTTATCTCAGATTATTGGAGGGCTTTCTCCTATTCCTGGAGGGATGGGGGTTGTAGAAGGGGCAAGAATCCTTTTATATTCTGCTGTAGGAGTTAATCCTTCTTTAGCTCTTCTTGTAGCTGTTTTGCAAAGAGTGATTTCTTATTTTTATTCTTTGTTTTTAGGGGGAATTAGTCTTGCTCATTTGAAAATTTCAGAAGTCTAAACATTTATTAATTCTTTTTTACTTTTTATTTAAAAGAGATGATGGCAAATAAAAAACCAAGAGTTGATGAAATTCTAAGAAAGTATGGGAGCAAGATTGAAAGCCAGATTTCTGAGACTTCTTCAAGTAACAATTATAGTCAAGCTTATTCTGTATTTAAGGAGGAGATGGTTACTCCTCCTTCAAGATATGAAAAATGGTGCAAAAGTTTAGGGAGCATTATTAAATTGAGTATTTCTGAAAAAGATAAGCAAGAAGTTGAAAAATCTTTAAAAATTGCTCATCTTGATATAGAACCTTGGCAAGCAGTTACTTTATCTGTTATGTCTTTTTTAGGTGTTTTTTTACTTGGTTTAATTATTTCAGTTGCAGTAGTTTTGATTAAGGGAAGCTTCTCTGCTTTTCCTGTTCCTTTTTTCTTATTAATGCTTTTCTTATCTGTATTCCTGTTTTATTTTGTAAGAGGTTATCCAAAGAGAATTGCGAATTCTTGGAGATTAAAAGCTTCAAGTCAAATGGTTCCTGCTATTCTTTATATTGTGGTTTATATGAGGCATACCCCTAATCTTGAAAAAGCAATTGCTTTTGCTTCAGAGCATTTGCAATATCCTCTTAATTTTGATTTTAAAAAAATTTTTTATAATGTGGAGATTGGAAAATTTTCAACTATAAAAGAAAGTTTAGACAATTATCTTGAATGCTGGAGGGATTATTCTCCTGAATTTATTGAAGCTTTTCATTTAATTGAGAGTAGTTTGTTTGAGCCAGATAATTCTCGAAGAATTTCTATTCTGGAAAAATCTTTGCAAGTTGTTCTTGAAGGGGTTTATGATAAAATGCTTAAATTTAGCCATAGTGTAAGAAGTCCTTTATCAAATGTTTATATGCTTGGAGTTGTTTTGCCTACTTTGTCTTTGACTTTAATTCCTTTGGCTTCTTCTATGCTTGGGGGACTTTTGACTTGGGTTCATGTTTTTATTTTGTTTAATTTACTTGTTCCTTTTTTTGTTTTTTATTTAGTTGATAAGGTTCTTTTTTTAAGACCAGGGGGGCATGGAGAAACAGAATTACTGCAAAGCAATCCTTTTTATTCAAAATACAAGGATAATTCTGCTTATGTTAAAGCTTTTTTTATTTGTCTTCCTTTTCTTATTATTGGTTTATTGCCTCTTTTATTTGGTTATACTCCTCTTCCAGATTTTTTAGGGCTTCAACATGATTATTCTATGCCTGATTTGGGTTTGGGGTTTATAGGGAATAATATGTTTTTTGATTTTATAGATGGGGCTAATGGAAAAACCGGGCCTTTTGGTATTGGTGCAACTCTTCTTGGTATGTTTTTTCCTTTAGGGCTTGCTTTGTTTTTTTCAATTGCTTACAAATATAAAACAAAGGATTTAATTATTGCAAGGCAAAAAACACAGGAATTAGAAAAGGAATTTAATTCTACTTTATTTCAATTAGGAAATCAAATAGGTAATGGAGTTCCTCCTGAATCAGTTTTTGCGAAAGTTGCTGATTCTTCACGAGGGCTTCAAATAGAAGATTTTTTTAGAAGAATTGATTATAATGTTAGGACTACTGGAATGAGTGTTGAAAAAGCTATTTTTGACAAGAATAGGGGGGCAATTCTTTATTATCCTTCTCAATTAATTGCAACAAGTATGAAAATTTTTATTGAATCTTCTAAAAAAGGATTAAAAATTGCAGCAGCAAGTTTAATGAGTATATCAGAATATGTTAAGAATATAAATAAAGTTACAATGAGATTAAAGGACTTGCTTGCAGAAGTTTTAAGTGATATGAAAAGCAATATGACTTTTTTAGCTCCTTTACTTTCTGGAGTTGTTGTGGGTTTGGCTGTGATGATTACTTCTATTTTAGGAAAACTTAATCTTTCTAAATTAAGTGGAGAGCAAGCAATTGCTGGTTTAGGGGGGATTGTTAATTTGTTTAAAATTGAGCATATGATCCCTCCTTACTTTCTTCAGATTATTATAGGTATTTATTTAATTCAAATAATTTTTATTTTGAGTGGAGCATTGGTTACAATTGATTCTGGAAAAGACGATTTAATGAAAACAAATAAAATAGGTGTAAATTTAAAAAAAGGTATGCTGCTTTATTTTATTGTTGCTTTACTTTCTGTTCTTGTTTTATTTGGGTTAGCTTCAGTTGTTTTAGGAGGCATGTATAGTTAAATTTATTAATTCTTTTTCATAGATTAATTTATGTTTAAGAAATTATATAAAAGGGGTATTATTTCAAGTTATCTTCCTTGGCTTTTAATTGCAATAGCTATTTTAGTAATTTTAATGATTTTAAGTTTTCTTCTTAGAGATCAAGGAGTTTCTTTAATAGAACAAATTAAAAATTTATTTAGGGGGAGATAATGGCAGAATTAGCAATAGGGCAATTAATTAAAATAATTTTGGGTATTGTGGTAGTAGTTGTGGTTATTGTTGGAGTTTCTATTTTTTTTAAAGGGCAAGTTTTTGATTTTTTTAAGAATATGGTTGGAGGGAATCATAGTTTATTTTTAAGGTTGTTAAAATGAGAAAGAAAATTTTGAAGGATAAAAAAGCTGAGTTGCTTGTTAATGAAACTTTAAAAATTATTTTATCTGTTATTGCAATTGGATTTTTAGTATTTTTTTTGACTTCACTTTATTTTTCAAGAATTTATGATAAAGAATTTCTTTCTGCAAAAAGCACTATAAAAAGAATTTCTGATGTAGTTGCTGCTGAGGGAGGAGAGGTTGATGCTTTAACTCCGAAAGGGTGGAGTATTTTTTCTTTTGCAAAGGCAGATAAGCCAAATTCTTGTTTAGGCCAGAGCTGTTTATGTTTGTGCAAACCTGTTTCTTCTTTGAAATTTTGGACAAGTCAATTAAAAGAATGTAATTCAAAAGGAGTATGCACTATTGTTCCAGGAATGATTAGTTTTAAAGAAATAAAAATAACAGAAGAACTTACAAATATTATGATTGAAAAGCATGGAGGAAATTTTATAATTTATAAAAAATGAATTTAGATAATTTAATAAAGTATTTAATGTGGATTGTTTTTTTTGGAATAGTTTTAACTGGACTTTATTTTGCATTAAAAAAAATGGGGATAATGTAATGTTAAAAAGAGGAGAATTAACAACACAACAAATTGTAATTTTAATTGTTGCAATTACAAGTTTTATAATTTTAATTTTTTTATTTGGGAGATTAAATTTTGGTAAAAATTCTCAACAAGAAATTTGTAGAAATTCTGTTTTAATGAAG
>CAZBAB010000011.1:0-10595 GCA_964489815.1 Candidatus Woesearchaeota archaeon
CCCTACAAAATATCTTTTTGTTTTTTTTGAATAAGTTATTATTAAATGGCCTTTTTTACATTTCGGGCAAAGGTTTAAGGTGTTTTCTTTTTTTTGTTGTTCGTATATTTTTGTATTTGCTTCTACTAATTCTTCACCAATTTCTTTTTCATGTTTTTTAAAATCTTTTGCAATTTTTTTAATTGTTTTTTTAGCTTGTTCAATTATTTTCTTTTCTTTTTCTTCTAATTTTTCTTTTTTCTGATTCTTGTTTTCAATTATTGATTGCATTTGTTGCTCAAATTTTCTTGTTAGTTCTTCATCAATAATTATTGGAGAATGTTTTTCTAAGGTGTTAATTAAGGCGATTCCCAAGGGGGTTGCTTCAATTGCTTTTTCTTTTATATAATTCCTATCATAAAGTGTTTCTAATATTGAAGAGCGGGTTGCTTTTGTTCCAAGATTCTTTTTTTCTAATAAAGAGATTATTGAAGCAGGAGAATATCTTTTTGGAGGTTGTGTTTCTTTTTCAACAATCTTTGAATCTATAATACTAACCTCTCCTTCTAAATCAGGAAGAGGATTTTCTTTTAATTTAGAAGGATAAATTTCCATCCAGGCTTTTTTCTCAATTTTTGAACCTTTTGCAGTATAAGTTAAATTATCAACTATAGCAGATATTGTTTTATTTTCTATAATTGCATTGTCGCAGAATAAACTTAGAAATCGTTTAACAATTAAATTATAGATTTTTTCTTCATCTCCTGAAAGGACTGGTGGTTTGTTTCCTGTCGGGTAGATTGAGGGATGAGCTGGATCTGTTTTTTTTCCTTGTATTGGTGTATCTTTTGTTATTAAATCTGAAACCTTGTATCTTTTTTTTAAGATTTCTAAAATTTTTTTATAATCAATTTCTTTTGGTAATTTTTGGGAAGAGGTTCTTGGATAAGAGATTAATCCTGCCAAGTATAAAGATTGTGCTGCTTTTAATGTATTTTTTGGAGTAATGCCATAAAATTTATATGCTTCTGTTTGAAGAGTTGTTAAATTAAAGGGAGGATTTGGTGGCAAAATGTTTTGTGTCTTTTTTGTTTGGGCAATTGCTTTTTTTCCAATTAAATCTTTAAATTTTATTAATTCTTTTTTTTCAAAAATATTTTTATTATATTTTAGTTCTACTTTTGGGCTTTTGACTGTAATAAAAGATTGCCAATAAGGCTGGGGCTTGAATTTTTGTATTTCTTTTTCTTTATCAACAATTAATTTTAAGGAAGGGCCTTGAACTCTTCCAATTGACATGATTTTGAATCTGCCGGTTTTTTTAATAGCATTCATTAAAGCCCGAGAGAGATTTATACCATAAAACCAATCAAGATAGTGCCGTGTTTCTCCTGCAATTGCTTGCCCCCATTCAATACTTTTTAATTTATTTTCATAAGCCTTATTTAATTCTTCTTTGGTTAAAGTAGAAAATTTCATTCTTTCTGCATCTGGTTGTGCACAAATGAATCTAACAACATTTAGTCCAATTACTTCTCCTTCAACATCAAAATCTGTTGCTACAGTTATTTTAGATGCCCCTTTTGCTAATTTTAAGATTGCATTATAATAATTTCTTGAAAAATCTTTTTTTCTCACTAGGTAATTTGGCATCCAAGAAATATTAAAAGTAGGAACTTCTGTTCCAGGATTATTTTGTGTTAAAGTAAAAAGATGCCCAACTGCACAAGCCACCATAATTTTTTTCCCATTTCTGTCAACTTCATAATAGGGAATTTTTTTATCTGTTTTTTGAATAGCTTTTCCTAAGGCATTTGCTATTTTTGATGCAGCCTGTGGTTTTTCTGTAATAATTAATTCATATCCATTTTCTTTTAATTTAATCTTTGGGATTTTGTATTTTTGTTTTTCTTTTTCTAATTTTTTCTTTTTTGTTGATTTTTTAATGATTTTTTCTCTTTTCTTTTTTTCTGGTTTCTTATACTCTTTTTCTATTGTGTTCTTTATAATCTCAATTGGCTTTGTTTCTTTTACTTTTTTTTCAAAAGTGTTTTTAATTATTTCCTCTTTTTGAGGTGTCTCTTTTACTTTTTTTTCAGTTATTATTTTTAAATCTTCATCAGCTGGAAAGAAATTTTCAATTGCTTTTTCTTCTTTTGTTTTTTTGGGTTTTCTTGGCATGTTTATAAAATGTCTAAGGGGCTTTTAATATTTTCTAATTATTATTTTTTAGAATATATTTTCTAATTTTTGGATTTGTAATTTTATAAAACAATTTTTTGGTTTTCTGGATAAAGGTATAAAATAGGGATTGCAGAATAGAAAGTTCCTAAATTCTTATCTTTGCATTTCTTTCTTTTTAGTTATTAAGGAACATAACGGGAATTTAACGGTTCCGAAACCTTGTAGGCTCCATTCAAATTCGCTTTGTTCCGACCCAAATCGTTTGGTTATGCCTAACGACTTTACTTAACCTCGGATGTTATATAACATTTGGATTTGGGCTAAAAATAGCCAAATTGAAAATTGAAGAATTAACAAATAGAGTGAGAGTCTTACTATAAATCTAAATCTTTTTTATCTATTTTGAATTTATTACCTTTAACATCAACTACAATTTTATTGTCTTCAGCCTTAATAGTTGCATTTAGATAATCTTTACTTGACCGAGAATCTGTAAGAATTCTATTTCTTATTTGTCCAGAGTTATCCTTCCAAACCAAATATACAGTATCATAACCATAAGTTGAACCATTTTCTGCTCCCCAAACTAATGCCGCAATATCTTCTCCTTCTAATCTTACAGTTTCTCTTAAATAATCATACCCTAATTTTGGACCTACTCGTTTCACTAAATTTTTTGCTTGTTCAATAAAATCTTCTGGTTCTTCAATTCTTCCATCAAGTGTAATTTTTACCTTAGTTTGTGAAAGAGCACCATATGCACTTTCTGCATCTCTTGGTGTTATTCTTGCTATTACTCCATCTTTTAATATTCCTTCAAGTCCAATGTTAGCATCTCTTCCTCTAGAATCCGTAAGAGCACTTTTTGATTTTCTTATGTAGTCATGATCTTCATAAATTTGTTTTGGTTGTTCCCCTTCCCTTATAAACCATATAGAATATCTAAACTGGCCCCCTAACCATCCTTCATCTTCTGGTGCGTTCCTATCAGTATCTATTTGTTCAAATAACACAAATGCAGCTATCTTATTTTCTTTATCAATTATGCTTTTTTCAATTCTTGTTGCAAAATAAAGTGGATGATTATGCTTGTGTTCTTTAACAACTTTATTCATAGCTTCTTTCACATGTTGCTCGAAATTTTGTTTTTCCATTTTACTTACCTATGAAATAGTAGGAAGTTAATATTTATAAATCTTTCGGTTAGGTTACTACTCTTAAGTTAATATTAGATGTACCGAATTTTAAATTCAAAATCTTTTGAGTTTACTTCTTTTGAATATTGCCTGTGCTTTGTTTTATTTTAATTAATTTTATAAATCTCTTTAATTTATATTTTCTATGAAGATTTTGTGTTTGCATTGTGATTATATTGAATGGCAGGGTTTGAAAAAGGCCTTGAAATCAATGCCAGCTTTGCCTGAAAAAGAGTTATCTAAAAAAAGAGTTGAAGAATGTTTAGTTGTTTTAACTGCTGTTGAAAAGGGTGATTCTTTGGAAAGTGTTTCTAAAATGATTGAAGAAATTAAGAAAATTGCAAATGATGTAAAAACCAAAAATATTGTACTTTATCCTTATGCTCATTTGTCAAGCAATCTTGGGGCTCCAGCAACTGCAATTGAAATCTTAAAAGAAGCAGAAAAAAAATTAAAAAGAGAGTTTAAGGTTGCTCGTGCACCTTTTGGATATTATAAAACCTTTGAGATGAAAGTCAAAGGCCATCCTTTAAGTGAACTAAGCCGTGAAATTAAAACACAAGAAAATGAAAAAAACAAAATTATTGAAGAAGATTATAACCCTAAACAATTGCTTAGAGAAATTTCAAAATTTAAATTAGATTCAAGCAAATTAAAAGAAAATGACCACAGAATTATTGGGCAACAAATGGACTTATTTTCCTTTAGTGGAGTTGCTCCTGGAATGGTTTTTTGGCATAATAATGGATTAATAATTTATAATGAATTAATTAAATTCTGGAGAGAGATTCATAAAAAGGCAGGATATCAGGAAATAAAGACCCCGCAAATTTTAGATAAAAAATTATGGCAAATTTCTGGGCACTGGGAGAAATATAAAGAAAATATTTTCTTAACAGAATATGAAAAAAGAATTTTTGCTGTTAAACCAATGAATTGCCCAGGGGGGATGCTTGTTTATAAAAATAAACCAAAAAGCTATAAAGAATTGCCTTTGAGAGTGGGGGAATTAGGGATTGTCCATAGACAAGAACTTTCTGGAGTTTTAGGGGGTTTATTTAGACTTATCCAATTTACACAAGATGATGCACATATTTATTGCACAGAAAAACAATTAGAAGAAGAAATTCTTAATATCATGAAATTAGTTGATTTAATATATAAAAAATTTAATTTATCTTATTATGTTGAGTTATCTACAAGGCCTGAAAAGAGAATTGGTTCAGATAAAATATGGGATAAAGCAGAAAACACCTTGAAAAAAGTTTTGAAAAAGAAAAAAATAAATTACAAAATTAACGAGGGAGATGGGGCTTTTTATGGACCTAAAATTGATTTCCATGTCAAAGATTCTCTTGGAAGAACATGGCAATGCGCAACAATCCAATTAGATTTTTCAATGCCAGAAAGATTTGAACTTGAATATACTGATAAAAACAACAATAAAAAAAGACCAATTATGCTGCATAGAGTTATTTATGGTGCTTTAGAAAGATTTATTGGAATTCTTCTTGAGCATACAAATGGGAGACTTCCAACTTGGCTTGCACCAATTCAAATAAGAGTTTTGGATTTTACTGATAGAAATAAAAAATATGCTGAGGATGTTATTAAAAAAATTGAAGAGGCCATACCCAATATAAGAATAGATGCTGATTTTCAACAAAAAACAATTCAATCAAAAGTAAAAGATGCTGAACTTATGAGAATTCCTTATATCTTGGTTGCAGGAGACAGAGAAGAAAAAGAAAAAACTATTGCTGTACGTTCTAAAGGAAATAAAAAGATTAAATCAATGTCTGTTGATGATTTTATATCTAAAGTTAAAAAAGAAATTGAAGAAAGATTATAGATTTTATAAAAGATTAATCTTATAAATTCTTATTTTATTGATTTGTTATGGATTTTCAGTTTTATTTAAAAAAAGTTTTGAAAAATCAGGGTTTTAGAGATTTTAAAAGAGATAATAAAGATGCATTTTTATGCTCTTGTTTTTTTGTAATTGATAAGAAAGGAAAGGATAATAAACAGAATTTTGATTTTTTCATCCCAAATGAAAAGAAATTATTTAGTTTTAAACTTGAAGACAAGATGAAAAAAATTCCTGTTGAATTATTTGATAAGAAGATTCCAGACAAAATTGAACTTAATTTAAACTTTGATTTTGACAATATTGAAAAATTAATTTTAGAGGAAATGGAAAAAGAGAAAATAAAAAATAAAATTGAAAAAATGCTTTTTTCTTTACAAAAAATTAAAGGGAGACATCTTCTTATAGGGACTTTATTTATTTCAAGATTTGGTTTAATACAAGTGCAGGTTGATGTAAAAAATAATAAAATTATTGCCTTTGAGAAAAAAAGCCTTTTTGATATAATTAAGTTTTCAAGAAAAAAATAGTAAAATTTATCAAATAGTTTTATTTTATAATTTTATGAGATGGGTTTTGCGTTCAAAAATTCATAAAGCAATTGTTACAGAATCTAATTTAAATTATGTTGGAAGTATTAGTATTGATAAAGATTTAATTGAAAAAGCAGGTTTTATTTCTGGTGAAAAAGTTTTAGTTGTAGATAATACAAATGGAGCTAGACTTGAAACATATGTAATTCCTGCTGAATATGGTTCTGGAGAGATTTGCATGAATGGGGCTTCATCTCATTTAATAAAAAAAGGTGATGAAATAATTATTATGGGTTTTGAATTAAGTGAAAAATTAATTAAACCTAAAAATATTCTTGTTGATAAAAATAATAAGTTTGTGAGATACTTGTGAAAGTTTTTCTGTTTTAAATAAAATCTAAAAATGAAGAATCTTTTTCTCTTAGGCTAGATTCTATTAAGAAATTTATTAGATAAGTATAGGCTTCTTCTCCTTCTAAATTTTCTTTACCAGCATAGATTATCCCTTGTTGAAGAGGTGCTTGAATATCAAGGAGGTTTTGTAACTTGCCTCTTAAACCACTATTAAGTCCAGAATCCTCTTCTAATTTTATTAGCTCTTCAATTTTATCTTTTGGAATATTTAATTTGTTAAGTTGCGTTCTTGTTTCTTTTTTATATTTTTCTATATCCATGTTTTTTTATTATTTTATTGATTTTTAAATTTTTTTATATTATTTTTCTATAATAAAGATTATATTGTCTTTATCTGGGATTTGTTTAATTATTTTAAATCCATTTGATTTTAAAAGATGTTCTAATTCTTTTTTTTCATAAAAATAATAATAACGAATTCCTTTGTTTCTCCAATTTATCTTTCTTTGCTTCTTCCCTCCAAATCTTTTTGAATTAAAATCCCAAACACTAACATAAGCCTGTGCTCCTTTTTTTAGAACTCTGAATAATTCTTTTAAACTTTGTTTTCTTTCTACTTTTGAATTTAAACAATGAAGTGAAGAAACATAAATCCCTGCGTCAAAAAATTCTTTTTTAAAAGGAAGTTTATTTGCTGGTGCTTGGATAAATTCTGCATTTATCTTTTGTTGTTCTGCTTTTTGTTTTCCAAATTCTAACATCTTTTTTGAAAAATCAACTTCATACATCTTTATATTTTTAAGTTTTATAAGATTTCTCCCAGAACCAGAACCTAAATCAAGAATTTTTCCGCTTTGTTCTTTCAAAAATTTTAATATCTCTTTTCTTGGTTTTTTTCTAAATTTGCTCCAATCTTCTGCAATGTTATTCCATACTTTTTGTTGATTTTCCATAATATAATTTAGAAGGAATGTTTAAAAGTGTTTTTTATGTTTTGTTTTTATGGCAAATTACAGAACAAGAGAATATACAGGGGATTCAGTAAAAAAACCAGTTAGAACTATTTCAGGGGTTACTCCTTTAGCAGTTGTGCTTAAACCAAAGAAATGCAATCATGGAACTTGTATTTACTGCCCTGGAGGAAAAGAAGTTCCACAAAGTTATACTGATAAAAGTCCTGCAATTATGAGAGCAAGAGCTTTGGGATATGATGCATATGAACAAGTTAAAAATCGGATGAGAGCACTAAAAGCAATGAACCATCCTATTGACAAAATTGAATTAATTATTTTAGGTGGAACTTTTCTTGAGTATGATTTGGATTATCAATATGAATTTATTAAAAAATGTTTTGATGCTTTGAATGGATATGATTCAAAAAATCTAAAACAAGCACAGAAAATTAATGAAACTTCAAAGCACAGATGTGTTGCTATGTGTATAGAAACCCGTCCAGATACTTGTAATTTTGATTCAATTCAAAGAATGCGAAAATTTGGATGCACAAGAGTTGAGATAGGTGTTCAAAATCCTGATAATGAAATTTATAAAATAATTAAAAGAGGGCACACTGTTCAAGATGTTATTGATGCAACATACAAACTAAAAAATGCTGGTTTTAAAATAGGATATCATCTCATGCCAGGTCTGCCTGGAAGCAATTATAAAAAAGATATTATTAATTTCAGAAAAATTTTTGAGAATGAGAATTTTAGACCTGATCAATTAAAAATTTATCCATGTCAAATTGTTAAAGGTTCCCCTTTAGAAACTTTTTATAAAAAAATAAATTTTATTCCTTATACTACAAAACAAACAAAAAAACTTTTAAAAGAAATTATGAAATTTGTTCCTGAATATTGTAGAGTTATGAGGGTAATGCGTGAAATTCCAAAAGAAAGAATTGTTGGAAGAGTAATAAAATTGGATATTAGAAAAGATGTGGAAAAAGAATTGAGAAATTCTAATCTGAAAATAAATGAAATTAGAATGAGGGAAATTGGATTTAATATGAAAAATCTTGATTTTAATTTAAACTTAAAAATTAGTGAATATTCTGCTTCAAAAGCAAAGGAATTCTTTTTGCAGATTGTAAATAAAGATAATATTCTGTTTGGGCTTTTAAGATTAAGATTTCCAGATGAGATTTTTATTAAAGAATTAAAAAATTGCGCACTTGTTCGAGAATTGCATATTTATGGACAAGCTTTAAGACTTGGTGAAAAAGGAAAATTATCCCAACATAAAGGGTTAGGAAAAAAGCTTTTAAGAAAAGCAGAAGAAATTGCAAAAGAAAATGGATTTAAAAAAGTTGCAATTATTTCTGGTGTTGGAGTAAGAGAATATTATAGGAATTTAGGTTATAAATTACAAGGAACTTATATGGTTAAAGAGATATAGAAACTTTTATATAGTAATTATAGTGTTTATATAATATGGCCAAAACAACTATTCAAGTAGATACAAAAACTCTTAATAGATTAAAATTTTTAAAAAGACATCCAAGAGAATCTTATGAAGAGATTCTTAATTATTTGATTGATGAATTTCAAGAAGAAGAATTAACTTCTGAAGAGATTGAAGATATTAAAATTGCATTAGAGGAAGTAAAGAAAGGTCAGACTTTTTCTTTAGAACAAGTGGCCAAAGAATTAGGAATAAAACTTTAAGATGTATTCTATTGAACTTACAAAGTCTTCAAAAAAATTCTTAAAAAAATTAGATTTAGTGAATAAAAAAATGATTATACATAAGTTAAATTTAATTAAAAAAGAGCCTTTCTCATATTTAAAAAAACTAAAAGGGAATAAACTTTGGAGACTAAGAATTGGAAAATATAGATTAATTTTAGATGTTTTAATTTCAGGAAAAAGGATAATTGTTCTTAGAATTGGGCTTAGAAAAAAGATATATAAAAATTGAATTAAAAAATTGATGAAGAGTTTATTTTAATTTTTTTTCTTATTATCTTTGGAGAAAATTGCAACTAATTTATAATAAATTTTAACTGTATGAAATTTCTCAGCACTTTTTTAGAATGTTTCTTATTTGTTCTTTTAAAGTAAACAAATTTCTTTTATAGAATATTTTGAAAAAAATATATCTTAGATGAAAGAACATTCACAATTACTAAAACCACAACAACTTATTACTAAAGAGGAAATTCTTTTAATAGATAAATTAATAACTCTATTATTTGTGGAGAAGGATTTATCTTAAATAAAACAATAAATATTTATTTATGATTTAATCAAAAAAGAAAATAACCTCCTAGCAGAAAGGATAAAAAATAATTTTAGTAATTTAAATAAAAAAGGAATAATTCAAGATGCTACTTCTGGAATTTTAAAATTCTTTTCTTCAATAATAGGGGCAGTTATAGGTATAGTTGGAAGCATTTGGGAAATAATAATTTTGGTTATCTTAATTAGTTCTTTAATTGATTTTAAAATTAAGAGAAATTTTAAATCTTTATCAAGCTTTCCTGCCAATCTTTAAGAATCCTTCTTGCAACTTTGTCTTCATTTACAGAGCCCCCTTTTTTTAACAAATTCCATCTCCTTCCCAAAATTTCAATCAATTCTTCTGAATCTTCTGTTTCTACATTATAATGTTTTTGCAGAGCATTCTTAAATTCCTTCATAAGATTTGAAACAATAATCTCTGGGTCCTTTACCTGGGAATAAGACCTTACTCCTAATTTTGTGTGTTTTGAGATTGCTTTAATCTCAGAATTTTTGTATTCTAATTTTGGGATTACCCCAGGAGAATCAATAAGTATTATTTCCTTTGTAAGCTTTAATTTTTGCAGTGATTTTGTAAAGCCTGCTTCATGTCCTGTTCCTGCTGATTTCTTTCCAATTAAGAGATTTATTAAAGAACTTTTTCCTGTATTAGGATAGCCAACCACTCCAACAATAATTTTATCAAACTTTGATTTAAGAGGTTTTTTTATTTTTTTTGATAATTGTTTTATTTTGTTTCGTAGTTCTTTTATACCTTTTCTTTCTTTGCAACTAACTAAAACACAAGGAGAAATCTTAGGTTTTTTGCTTTTTGTTAAATCAGATTTATTAATAACATAAATTATTTTCTTTTTTCTTTTTTTAATCTCTTTTTCAATATCTTTATTTCTTGTTTCTTCTAAGAATCTTGCATCAAGAACTTCTAAAATTATATCTGAATTCTCTAAAACTTGCTCAAGTAATTTAGGGTATTTTTGTTTTTGTTTTTTTATATTTTTTAATTTTCTTGTTCTTCGTGAAGAAAAACTATACCTAATTCTCATATTTTTTAAAAGAAATCTTGGTTTAATAGGTTTTGGTTTATTTTATTTTTAAATATGTTATGTTGATTAATAACTCTTAAAATTATTTTCTAAGTTCTAATAATCTTTTTTCATCTTCAAGAAGTCTTTTTTTTGATTTTTCTATTTTTTTTTCTTTTTTTTATTTTCCTCTTTTTTTTTTTTTTTTTTTT
>CAZBAB010000012.1:0-10537 GCA_964489815.1 Candidatus Woesearchaeota archaeon
AATCCTCTCTAGACTTTTTGAAGCATCCAAATACTTATCAATAATTAATCCAAACAAAGAAATTGAAAAAATACAAAAAGAGATAATTTCATTAAGGTCAAAAAAGGAGTATAGTTTAAAAGAAAGCAAAAAACTCTTTAAAAAATTTGTAGAATATTATAATAAGATTGTTAAGGAAATTTAATATTTATTCTTGCCTTTAACTAACTCTTTTGGTTGATGAGATACATCATTCCAGTATTTGAGTCTCCAATTGCCAAATTTAGACATCCAGTATATCTCTGAAATTCCTGTTTCAAGCACTCTAAATCTAATAAGATTCTTTAACTCTAGTTCTAGCATTATAGCCAAAATTAACCTATTGGTTATCCCATGAGATATAATTAAGATTCTTTTGTCTTCATCTGCACGATTAGTAAAGCTAGAAAGAAATTTCTTTAAATTATTATAATGAATCCTGCTTTCATCATCCCAGTCATCTTCCTTTGTTTTCAATAAATTTGATTCAAATTCATTTAAAGATTCTTCAACTATTGGCTTTAATCCTATTTTTTCACTGACAAATTTAGCAGTTTCCTTCGCCCTATTAAGATTACTAGAGTAAATTTCATCAAATTTATCTTTACTTAATCTTTTAGCAAGATTCTTTGCTTGAATTATCCCCTTTTTAGATAGCCCCAAATCTCCTTCCCCTTTTTCTTTTTCTCCATGTCTAATAAATACAATATCCATTTTAAGATAATTTCTTAATAAAACAAAGATTTAAATAATTATCTCAACCAGATTTTTTATGCATAAACCCCCAAAAACTAGAAATAGTAATGAGGTGAATTTTTATAGAGTTAATGATAACTTTGGTTATGTAAAGGGGAACATAACTTTTTCTGATGGTTGTTCAAATAACTTGGTGGTTTCTGATGAACCTGAAACAACTATTGATAACTTACGTAATTCTCTAATAATAACTCAAAGGGGAAATATGAATATTTATCCTATTGAAAATTTTCAAGAATCATATGAAAGAGTTATCTCTCATTTAAATGGGAAAGCAATAAAATACAATATTCCAGAGAAAGTATTCAAAAGAGAAAATTTAATAAGAAAAAGTCCAGAAAATTTAGAAAGACTTCTTTTGGATAATTATGGTTTTCTTTTAAAAGATATGGTTTTCTTTTAAAAGAAATAAATGAAATAAAAGGAAGAGTAAAAAGGAATGGAATCTTTCAAGTTTCAGATGGAGAGAAAAACAAAATATTCAAGTATTTTGGGGATAATAAAGAGAGAATAGAATCAATATCAGAGATTACAAGGAAACTTTATCCTTTATTTCCTTTAATTGAGAGAACAAATTCTGGAAAACATTACGTTTCTTTGGAAGATGGGATATATATCTTGGAAGAATTTGTTCAAGGGAAGGTTAATCCAGAAAGGAACCCACAATATTTTAGTAAATTAGGCGAAACTTCAGCATTAATGCATGATAAATTACTTAAACTTATTGAAGAGAATCCTGAATTGGGAAAGGAACTACTTTCAGATACAAAATATCTTAGTGAAAGCAATTTAATTTCTTTAGCAATTGATTTATCTTTACAAGGACATTTTGACATTTCTTCAGATTTTCAAAGATTTGGAGAATTAAAAAAAGGGATAGAATCTCTCCCAGATTATTTTATTCATGGAGATCTAAATGGTTCTAATGTGGTAGAAGTTTCAAATGGTCTTAGATTTATTGATTTAGAAAGAATAAAAAAATCAAAGAGGATCCTTGAATTTGAATCTCCTTTAATTTTTGTTGGAAATATGGAGGTTCCAGTTTATATACCTGGAAGTATTACAAATTTAATAGAAGGATACAATAAAAAATCTTCAGAAGAAATAAAAGATTCTGAAAAATATTTAACAAAAATGTTGCTGGAATATTCCCTAATAAAGAACTTCGTAATAAGAAATATAAGAAGAAAAGAAAAAGCAAATACTAAACTGAATCTTTTAGAAAATCTTTCTTTATTGAAAAGGGAGGAATCATAAAGATGAAAAAAATATTATTTATCCCTCAAAGAGGAATAGGGGATTTGATACATGCTCTTCCGTTAATAAATAACATAAAAAGAGGGATTAGTGATTCTGAGATATTAATCCCAATTGTAGATAAAAGGCAAGAGGAGAATAGTTATTCTTTTGGAAATTTATTTAATGGAATCGTAAAATTTGATTATAAAAAGATAAATAATTCTTTAGAAGAAAAAAGAATTTCCCTATATAAAACAAAAGATTTCCCTGGAAAATATAAATTGGAGGAAGAAAAAAGAAGAGAATTTGAAAAAAAGATGTATGAATACTATCTAAATGGAGAAAAATATGATCTAGCAATAGTTTTGAGGAGATTTAATTTACAAGGAATTGATTGCAAAGAAAATTTAAATTTAAATGATCTTAAAAAAGTAGAAAAAGAGCACGTTGTTGATGGAAATTTAAGATTCACAGATATTTTAGGGATTCCAAAGAAATATGATTTTAGATTAAATATTGAAAGGAATATTCCTTATAACCCAAGTAAAAATATACTTCTTATACTAAATGCTGGAAGACCAAATAAGAAATGGAATTCCAAGGGATATGAAGAGGTAGCTAATTTCTGTCTATCAAAGGGTTATAATCCCATTTTAATAAAATCTAAAATGGATTTGGAGGATTTTTATATAATAGCTAAGAATTCAAAAGCAGTTATTGGCCCAGATACGGGATTAACACATTTAGCAGATGCTTCTGGAACAAAAGTAATAGGATTGTATGGGCCAACAAGACCATACAAATTTGCACCATATAATAATCAAGGACTAGTAATTTCTACAAATAATACCACAGGCTTGATGAGAGATATAAAAGCAAGAGAAGTAATATCAAAATTGGAAAATTTGTTACCTTGACTGATTCTGAAATTAAATGCTCTCTAAGTAATCTTTGGCGTAGCCGACTCTCTGTGCGAAGCACCAAAGTTACTAACTTTTTTATTTCAATAATCTCTACAATTTAAGAGAAGACGCTTGGGGATTAAATTTCTTGGCTATTGAACCTAACATTTATTTACTCTAATTTTTTCTTTTTTTTATGAAATATTTATTTATATTAGGAAGAAATCCTAAATTATCCCTTGAAGAAATTAAAGCTTTTTTTAAAAGCAAGGGGAATAAAATTTTAGATTATTCTCTGAAAAAAAATGCCATGTTAATTGAATTGGAAAAACCTATTGAAAACATTATTGATAAATTAGGAGGGGTTATTTCAATTGGAGAGGTTATTGCTTGTGGAAAGAATTTGATTGAGGAAATTAATAAGCAAGAAATTTATTTTGGAAAAGAAAATAAAATAAATTATTTGATCTGGAATTTTTCAGATAGAACTTCTGAGATTGAGGATTATTTGAAAAAGCGGTTTCATAATGAGAAATTAAAGGCTACACAAAAAAAGATTAGTTCTGAAATGGTTTTGCAGACAGGGGAAAAAGTCCCAAGGAGTTCTTCTGGTAGAAATATTTCTGAAGAGTATTTTGTTTTTAATGATTGTTTTGGAAGGATTATACAAAAAAATAATTATGAAGAAATTGAATATAGAGATATGAATAAACCTATTCGCCGGGAGTCGCTTTCAATTTCTCCGCGGATTTCAAAGATTATGATTAATTTATCATTAATTAAGCCAGGTGAAAAAATGCTTGATGCATTTTCAGGAATTGGAGGAATTCTACAAGAGGCTTTGCTTCAAGGAATAAAAGTTATTGGTGTTGAAAAAGATAAAAGAGCTATAGAAGGGTCTATAAAAAACTTAGAATTTTTAGGATTTGATAAAAAAGATTATACATTAATTAATTTTGATTCTAGAAAAGTTAATATTCCTCCTGTCTCTGTTATGGTTTCTGAACCAGATTTGGGTGATGTCTTGAAAAAAATGCCAACAAAAACTGCTGCTAAAAAAACATTAAGAAATTTTGAGAGATTAATGATTGATGTTATTAATAATCTAAAACCAAAGATTAAAGGCAGAATTGTTTTTACTGCTCCCTGTATTAAACACTTTAAAAAGAGATTGCATTGCAATATTAATAGGATCTTAGATGAGACTAGTTATTCCTTAGTAAAGGGTTTTCCAATTGAAGAATTTCGAAAAGGCCAGATTGTAGGGCGAGATATTATTGTTCTTGAAAAAAATTCATAGTAACTTTTATAAACTAATTTTCGTCTTAGATTATTATGACCAAAGGCAAAGTTATACAATTTAGACGCGGAAGACACACAATTCATAAAAGGCATTTTTTAATTGAAATAGAAAATGTAAAAAACCGCGAAGAAGCCTCAAAATTTGTTGGCAAGGAGGTTATTTGGAAATCCCTTGCAGGAAAAATTATAAAAGGCAAAATTTCATCAGCTCATGGGAATAAGGGTGTTGTTCGAGCTATTTTTGAAAAAGGTTTACCAGGTCAAGCAATTACAACTGAGGTTGAGATAAAATAAAATGGCATCATTAAGAAAAGCAAATGCTTATTCAAAAAGAAAAGTTACTCCTTATACAAGGGTAAGTAAAAGAAGGCATAAATCTTATATTAAGATGGTTCCTCCACAAAAAATTGTGAAATTTACCATGGGCAGAGAGGATTTATACAAACAAGGAAAATTGCCTTATGTCTTAACAATTATTTCTTCTGAAAAAGTTCAGATTCGGCATAATGCTCTTGAAGCTTGTCGTCAGTTTATTAATAAAAAATTAGTTAAAGAATTAAATGACCAGTATTTATTCAAAGTTGTTCCATTTCCACATCATATTCAAAGGGAAAACAAAATGCTTACTGGAGCTGGAGCTGACCGTATGCAGACAGGAATGCAATTATCTTATGGAAAAGCTGTTGGAAAAGCAGCACTTATGAAACAAGGGAGCAAAATTTTTATGATTGCAACTGCAACTCCAAAAGCTTCAATGTTTGCTAGAAATGTGATTAAACAAGTTAAACCTAAATTACCTTGTAAAATCAAGATTTTATCTGAAAACCCCCAGCATAGATAAGTGTTACTTCTATGATGTGATGACAAATAGAAAGATTTAAATACTCTTTATGCTTATAAATAATATACTTTCAATAACTGAAAGGAGGTTAAAAAATATGGCTAATACAAAAGAAGAAAAAGCTACATATGAAAAAAAGGTAACTACATTAAAAGATATAGAATGGGGTATTGCAGCAGCATATTTTGCTCAACAAGGAAATGGCTTAGGAGTTGACCTTGCACTTTCTAAAATAAGATATGATCCTGAAGATCCCCATCACCAAGTGTTACAGGATATGGCTGGAGCAAATGATACAAATAGAAAAATGGCTGCAAACCTATATCATAATGTTTATACAGGAATCTATGAAAGTCTTAATGTAAGTGACCTTGGAAATCTTTACAATGCTGAAATAGGCAATCATTCAGAAATAAAAGAGATTTTTGAATCAGAAGCCTATAAAGGAAGGACAATCTTTGATGTGGAAAAAGAACTTCATAAAGCAAAGGAGGTTTTAAATAATGGAAGATTCTACAATGAAGAAGAAATAAAGGAAGCAAAAGAAACTATTAATAAATATAATCATTTTGAGAGAGCCACAAACATTCTTTTTGGAATGAAAACCTCTAAGATGATTAATGAAATTGAAAAAGAAGTTGCTGAAAAAGGTCTTGAAGCAATCATTAATGAAAGAAAATCTGCTCAATAATTTTATTTTTTATTTTTTATTTTTTTTAACTCATAATTTGATTAACAAGATTAGCCATTACTTCTAAAAATTCTTCTGTATGGCTCTGAAGTTCATCAAGTTCAACACCTTTTAAGTCATTTATTTTTCTGTGATTAATTTTCTTATGTAAAATAAGCATATCACGATACCATTGAACATATTTAGGCTTAAGAACCCCTTGACTTACAAAAACCTCATTTAAATCCCCTGCAATATGCTCTGGAGAAGGAGGCAATCTGTTTGCTGCTATTAAAGCTGCATGAGCAGAATCAACCATAGCCCAATATAATCCTTCAACTGCATTTAATTCTGCAATCTTACTTGTGGCTAAATGCTGCGGAGCTCTTTGAAGTGCAGCATAAATTGCTTCTGGGGAAGACCTTATTTTACCTTTTACTAACAATGCCTTTAAAGGCTCAAAAAATCCAGCTAAATCAATCATTGCTTCTCCATATCTTAAAATATTTATCACAGTAGGATTTCCCTTTAATAAGTCCTCCCACCAAGTTGTTAATTTTGTTGTATTAATATGCAACTCTTTTGAATAAGGATTTGCTCTTAAAATTTTATCTAATTCTTCTCTATACCAAGCAATTAATTCCTGATCCCAGACTATTGTAGCATCATCAAGAATTATAATTATATCTATATCTGAACCAACAACTGAATCCTGTCTTGCAGCAGAACCAAAAAGGATTATAGATTTTATCATTTTATTAAATTTTTTAGAAACTTTTACTGCAAAATCCATTGCAATAGAATGCTCTGTTTTTAATTTTAAAGTTGGAAAATCCTTTTTTAATTTTTTGTCTTTCTTTTTTAATGCTTCTCTTTTAGAAACTTTTTTCTTTGCCACCTTCTTTTTTTGGGTTTTCTTTTTTGCCATCCTCTTTTTATTATTAATATTTCTTAGTTTTTAAATTTAGTGAATTACTCCATACCTCTCCCGCTCATTCTACTTCCTGCTGCTCCAGCTCTTTGCCCCCCTAATTCAAGAGGTAATTGTGAAAATCCTGCCCCAAACATCTCATAATGTAATTGCGGAAGCATATTTCCATAACCTCCCATGTATCCTTCTTGAAGTCCAATTGCCTGACTCCAATATGGGCCAGTTCCTGTTGAATAAATAGAAGAACCAAAAGATTCAAGAGTTTCCTGAAAAGGAGGAGCTTGAAAATGCTGCCACCAATCAGCTGCTTCAATAATTTTTTTTGCTTCAAAGCCTTTTTCACCTAATTTTTCCATCATTTTTTTAAATGGAACATTACCCATACCCATAGGAAGTTCTGTATGCTCTAATCCAAAATTATCTGACAAATGAACATGCTTAACATATGGAGCAATTATCTCAGTTTGTTTTATTATGTCTTCTTCCTTGAATCCTTTACCTCTAAGCATATTAATATGCCCAAGGTCCCAAGTAGCTCCAATTAATTTTTCTGCTTGTTTTTTTGCTTGCTCTTCTGAAAGCTCACCTGATTCAACAGCTTTTTTAATAAATTCCTTTCTTGAAGCTTCAACTAAATTCTTTAAATCTTCTGCTGTGCTTAATACAAAACCTGCAGGAGGATTCTCTATATTTATTACAGGGGCAGTGCCCTTAAATTTTTTATATGCCTGAAAAGCTGCATTTCCAAAAGTTTTTGCTGATTGATTAACTGCAAATTCCTCTAATGGAACATACATTTCAGGACGAATCTCATGCAATCTTTGTAAAAGAAACAGCATTGCGTCTGCTTGAGTTTTTGGGTCTTGTATTGGAATTCCCTTTTTGTTTATTTTTAGCATTTCTCCATATTTAATTGAAGCTTCTTCTAATCGCTTTTTCTCTTCTTCTGTTTTTGCATTTTTATATGCTTGATCAAATAAACCCCTTAAAGAAAGATCTGCTTGTTTAAGATATTCTGTAGCAGAATATAATCTTTTTATCTGCTCTTCTTCCTCAGGTAACAAAGTTCTTGGGTCTCTTTTGCCTGTAACAATGTCATGATAAAGTCCTCTAAAAATAGGGTGAATATGCTGCATAATCCTCTCTGCATTCTCTCTTTGAAATTCAACTTGTGCTAAAGAATTATCCCACTTTGTAGCATTTGCAGAGCGAAGTGCTTCTTCAGGGCTTAAAATATTTTCTTTGACTTTCTCTCCAGGATAAAACTTTTTCTCTTCTTCTAAAGGCATTAGTCTTCCTGATTCTTTTTCTACAGCAATTAATCTTGCAGCTTTGCGATTTTCTCCAAGAGTTTTCCATTCTGAACCTGGAATTCCCTCACCAGAATGAAATACAACTGGAATATTTCCATTAGGATTAATCTCATGACTTCGTTCTAAAGTATTTATAATTTTTCTTTCTGCACTTTCTCTATTTAATTCACTAAATCCTTGTTGGGATATTCCTGTTGTATCAATAACAGGGCCATGAAGTGAAAATTCCACTCCAGTAAGTTTTCCTAATCTCTTAATTTCTTTTAAATGTTGCTGAGGAACTGCATCAAAAACCTTTGGACTAACCATTGAAAGTTCAATATGCTTTACTCCTGAAGAAAGTTTTGAAGAAACTTCTTTTAAAAGATTTGCTGTCTTTGGGTCAGTTGTCATTCCAAAACTTCCAGCATTACTATAATTTCTAGACGGCTCAAAAGCAGAATAACTTCCCTGATATAAATTTCTAATTGTGTAGTTCGCCATTTTCCTCTTTTATTAGATTTAATAAGATAAGGTAATTTATTAATTTAATGTTTTATATTTTTTAAAGTCTACTTTATCTAATCTTTGTTCTGGAGTCTCTTTTCCTAATTTATTAATATCAGTTTGTTCAGGAAGGAAATACCTCTCAATTGTGTTTTGTTCAGTATTTATATTTTCAGAATGAATAAATTCAATTTTTTGCTCTGGAAGAAATATCTCTTGTTGCCTTAAAGACAAGGGGTTTATTTTTTCAGGCATTTGAATCTCTTTATCTGACACATATTTAGTTTCTTCTTGTTTTGTATTAGAAACATTATATTTAAATTCATTATCTGAATTTTCATTAGAAGACATGGTTTTATTTCGCTCTTCAGGAAGAATAATAGTTGTATCTTGTTCTGGGGCTATTGCAACTTGATTTAAAACAGGAGAAGTAGAATTAATCAAAGCACTTTCTAATTGAATTAAACTAATATCATCTAAGTTAGAATTTTCCTTAATCTTTTTTTCTAAATCTTCTGATTTCTTTTTTATTTTAATTATATTTTTCTTAATTAGTTTTTTATTTTGTTTTTTTGTTTTTTTGTTTTTTTTCTTTTTCTTTGACATAATTTTCTAAAAGCAGGAATATTTAAATATTTTTAGAAATATAGAAAAATTATTAAAGAAAGATTTTATAAGCATTCTATGAAAAAAGAAGAAATTTTGAAAGAACTAAAGGAAAAGTTTGAAGAAGTAAAAAAAGAACTTAATTTTAAATCTTCTTATGAAGACATAAATGAACTATGCTTATTAGAAGATTCTGTTTTAAATATTGGATTTGTAAGTAATGATTTTTCAAAGCAATTAATCAACAAAATAATTGAAAGTTTTTACTCTTGGTTAGGAATTTTACATTCATGGCTTATGCCCAGTCCACAAGATATGATTTTTATGAGCGAAGCAAATAAATTAGATGAAAACGAAAAAAATCAAGTAAAAAAAATAGTTTCTTATATCATGTATCTTGTTAGAAAAAATAAGAGAATAGAATTTCAGAGGGACAATGCAAAAAAAGGAGAATTTATTGATGAAATGATTAATTTTGGAAAAGGAGATTTTACTAAATTCATGATTAAGTTCCATAAAAAGTTTGAACTTGCTTGGAAAGAATCTTATTAATTTTAAAATTAAAATGGTAAAAGTAATTTATAATTCAAAGACACAAACAAAGGAAGAAATTACTATATTAAATAAAAAAATAAATAACTTTTTAGAAAATTATGAAATAGAAGGTTCAAATGGTGAAGCATATATTAAATCAAGATTTGGAAGCGAAGGAATAGTTATCTCACCAATAAAAGGTAGTGAAATTGAATTAATAAATCAAAAGCCTTGGGGACTTGGAAAACTTATTTCTAGCACACCCAAATCACTTAAACTAGAAGTAAATAATACTTTATATACAATTATTTTTAATCCAGAAAATAATTAAAATTGAATTTGTGAAATTATTTGAAAAACACATGCTATTAAAAAATAAAGCAAATTACAAGGAACTTAAGCAATTGAAACAAGCAAACCCCAAATCTCTTTTATAGAATTCTAAACATAACTTGGCATGCCATGTGCTTTTTTATAAACATCAAATAATTTAAAAGCTGTATCTTTTGCTTTTTCTCCTGCAAGAGGTCTTAAATAATTTTTTTCTATCCAATTGTCTTTTTGAATTTCTTCTTTTTTCTTTTTTTCTTTTTCTTGTTTTTTTTCTGGTTTTTTATTGTAATATCCTGCTAAAGCCAAAAAAGGATTTATACCCCCTTTAAATTCTTCTTTATCCTCTGTTTTAGGATTATTCTCATTTAAAAAGAAATCAATTTCCTCTCGAAGCTGTCCGATACTCTCTTCAGTTGCTCCTTCAATTAAACCCAAAGCATCTTCTAAATCTGATTCTTCTATTTCTTTCATTGCTTTTTCTATTTCATCATCATTCATTGCATAAGAAGAGAAAGTTATTTCTGCTCTTCCTCCAAAAGTGAAATGAGATTGCTGTGAGATTTTTTGAGGAATTCCCCTAAAATTAAATTCTACTAAGATAACACT
>CAZBAB010000013.1:0-10531 GCA_964489815.1 Candidatus Woesearchaeota archaeon
AAGCCTTATGATATCCGTGAAGTTGAAGCAAATATTTTGTCTGAAAAAGTTGCAGATTGCATTTCTTATGCTGGTGTTGTAAATCCTAAAATTTATGATATTAATAAAGGGTTTAATTTTTCTTTTGAACAAAACTTTTTGAAGGAATGTAATTTAAATTTTAATGTTGAAAATGATTGGAGCAGGACACAATATTTTATTTTAGTTGAATTTTTTGATATTAATGAGAAACCTGTTTTTAATTTTTCTGCTGGAAATTTTAATTTAAAAGCAAATTGTGAGGTTCAAAAAGAAAAAAGTTATAAAAAATTAGGTTATTGTCTTAAAAAGAAGTTTTATTCTACTTCAGGTGATAAACAATTTTTAATTAAAATAACAAGTGTGGTTGCTAAAAATGAGAAGAATATTGAATAAAAAAGCCCAGTTAAGTGATGCTATGGTTTGGTTGCTTGCAACTATTGCCATTGTTGTTTTGTTAGTATTTTTTGTTTATGCTTCAGATATATTGGGAAAGGTAAACTCTGTTAAAGTTCATACAAAAAGGATATTGTGGAAAGATATTTCAAGAGATAAATATGATTTTTTTTATGAAAAAACTTTGTTTGCTTATAAATTAAATTCTAATAATAAAAAAAAGATTGAGGTTTGGATAAAATGATTAGTAAGAAAGCTCAAGTTTCTATTGTAATTTTAGTAATAGGTGTTTTTGCAGTTTGTTCTTTTACTTTAATTAGTTTTTTATCAAGTTCTTCTTATTTAAGAAATTCTTTTACAGGTGTTTTTTTAATAAGTAAAATGAATTCTGAAATTGAAAAATATTTTGTAAATCCTGAATTAGTTCATGTTTCCTATAATTCTCAGGGGCAAAAAATTTTATATTCTGAAAAAATGCAAAAAGATAAAAGATTTTTTGGAAAAAGAAAACTTTTATTTTCTGTTCAATATGTTTTAGGGTAATGTTTATAAATAAAAAAAACTTAAATTTAATATGATTAATAGAAAAAGAGGACAGGGGTTAAGCACTAATGCAATTATTTTAATTATTCTTGGAATAATAGTTTTAGGAGTCTTAATTGTTGGTTTTTCTGCTGGATGGAAAAAACTTGCACCTTGGATATCTAATGATAATGTAAAAAATGTTGTTACTGCCTGTCAAACAGCTTGTTCTACACAAAGTCAATATGAATTTTGTTCTAAGCAAAGAACTTTAATTTCTGATGATTTACCAAATGATGTTAAGGAAGTAAAGAATACTTGCAAGTTTTTCGCTACTACTCCAGATTATGCAAAATATGGAATAAAAGACTGCCCTGGTTTGTGTTAAAGAGAAAGTCAAATGTTTTTCTCTTATTGAGTAAAGGGAAATGATAAAGAGCAATTTTAAAATAAGATTTTACTGAATTATTTAAAATGGCTAATGTGTTTACTGAGAAAAGAAATAAGAAAAAAAACAAAAAAAAAGAAAAGAAAAAGCATCCTTATAAAAAAGGAGGAAAATTTAGAACTACAAAAATAAAAGCATAATGTTTGAGATTATTTTTCTTGTTGTTTTAGCATTGATTTTTCTTTTATTTGCATTTTTTCAGGATATTAAAAGCACTCTTATTTCTAATTTCTTTAATTTTATTTGCTTTGGGTTTTAGATTTTTTTATAGTCTTTTTTCTAATTCTGGATTTGGTTTTTTTTATCAGGGTTTAATTGGATTGGGAATTTTTTTTGTTCTTGGAAGTGTTTTTTATTATGGAAGAATTTTCGCTGGGGGGGATGCTAAACTAATGATTGCACTTGGAACAATTTTGCCTTTTTTTGACAATTTTTTTGACAATTTAAAGATTTTTATTTTGTTTTTTATTTTGTTTTTATTTATTGGAGCAGTTTATGGGCTTGTGATAAGTACTGTTCTTTTGGTAAAAAAATATAGAAAATTTAAGAAGAAATTTCCACAACAAATTAGAAAGTATAAAAATTTAATTTTTTTAATTGATTTTATTGCTTTATTTTTAATGATTCTTGAGTTTAATAATAAATTTTTATTTGTTTCTTCAGTTTTAATTTTTATTTTCCCTTATTTTTATGTTTATTCTAAAACTCTTGATGAATATTGCATGATTAGAAAAGTAAAAACTAAAAATTTAATAGAAGGGGACTGGCTTGTTAAAGATTTAAAAATTGGAAAGAAATTGATTAAAGCTAATTGGGAAGGGCTTTCTGAAAAAGATATAAAATTTATTCAAAAGCACAAAAAGAGTGTTGAAATAAAGCAAGGAATTGCCTTTGCTCCAGTATTTTTTATTAGTTTTTTAATTCTGGTTCTTTTGTATTTTATGGGTTACTTAAATTTTTTAAGTTTCTTTTTTGGATTTTAGGGGATTCTTTTTGGCAACCAATGGGTTTTATCAGAAATAATTTTTTTCTTTTTTGGTTTTTCTTTTTTTTCTTCTTTAAATTCAATTAATTGTTTTTGTATTTTTTGCAATTCTTCCTGAGAAACTTTTTGTCTTTTAGAATTTTTTGTTTCATTTTTATAAATTGGGAGCACATTAATTATTTCATGCCCAAAGAAGTTTGAGGTATAGATTTCTATTTTTTTTGGATTGAAAATTTTTTTAATTCTTTGTTTTATTATTTCTGCTAACTGAAATGCCTGTTGTGGTGCTTTTTCTGAGTGAATTTTTGGGATAATTATTGAGTGTGCTTTTGAAATAGGGTTTATATCTAATGTAGCAATTGCATGTTCAGTTTCTGCAAATTTATTTGTTGGGATTTTTCCTTCAAGAATTGAACAAAAAATGCAATCTTTTTCTTCTTGTTGGTGAATTAAGTTATTTTGAATTAAAAATTGCTCAAATTCTTCATCATTCATGGAATTTAATTTTTTTATGCTTTCTGCTTTTTTTTCTTCTGGAAAATTAGAATTAATTTGTTCAATTATTTGTTGCTTTAATTGGGTTATTTGTTCTTTTGATAACATAAAAAGAGATGTTTTAGTGTAGTTTAATTAATCTTTCTCATATCAATTATTTGAATTGAATTTACATTTTCTGTTTTTTCAAATTCTTCTTCAACTTGTTCAAGGGCTTGCTCTTCAGGCCATTCAAAGAAAGCAATTATAGCATTTAATCCAAAAGCAATTGGTTGTTTTTCATATTCTCTATTTCTTCCTCCTTTGGATTCAATAATTTTTTTAAGGGTTTCTTCTATTTTCTCAAGATTTACCTCTGGAGAAGTCGGCATTATTTTTATTTTTATACCCATTGTTCCCATGAAATAAGGTGTTGGTTTGGGTTTATAAAGTTTATTGGGGGTTTGGATTGTTAGGTTATGGGTTGGTGGATAGTTTTTTAAGTTTGTTTTTATTATATATCACTTTTTAATTCCCTTTTATTTTCTTCATATATAACTCTTAAAATTTTCATTCTGTCTTCTGTTTCTTTAATTTGTTCAGCAAGTTTTAAGATTTCAGATAATTTAAACATTTTAATATTTTTACCTAAAATAAGGTGTTTGAAGTTAACATCAATATCTTCAAGTATTAGAACTAATTTTCCATCTTGAATTCTATCTTTATCAAAATTAATTTTGATTTCTTTTAATATTTTATTTATTTCTTTTTTTTCTTTAAGCTTGAATTTCTTAATTTGATATACAACACCAAAATCTGTGGAGATATCAACTCCAGAGTCCTTTGCATTTGTTTTTGAATTCCTATAGAGTTTGCAAGCAAATTTTTCTAGAAAAACTTTAAGTATTGCAAAGCAACCAATTTCAAAACCATTTGCTGAGGATTTTAGTTCATTTGTTAAAAAATTCATAAATTTATTTTTTTCTCTTGCAATTTTAATTCTTTTTGAATCTTGATTTATTAATTGTAAATTACCAATTTTTATCTTTTGAATGTTTAAAATTTTATCTAATAGGTTCTGTTTAATTTGTTCAATTTTTTTCTTATTTTGGTCAGCAATAAATTTTGGAAGTTTTAATTTATTTTTAGATAAAATTATAAATGCTCCATATTTATTGGCCATTCTATCTGGATAAGTATTTGAATGAAGTTTCCCTCCAATATTTAAATCAGAATTTGTATATTTTTTTACTTCATTTACTGATTTTTTATACTCTTCTTTTAATTCTTTTCTTGTAAATATTTTTTTATCTTTTAAGAGAAAATTTAAGGATGCTAAGAATATTATTGGATTAATTAATTTCGTCTTTGAAGATTTAATAAGATTATCTATTATTTTAAGGATTGATTTATTAATTTCTTCTTTTTGGACTATAATTAATAAAGAATCTTACTTATTATAAATTTATCTTCTTTTAATCAACTTCCCTTATTAGGCATTTTAAGTTCTAAATAAGTAGTCAATTCAAAAGGTGTTTTGTTGTTTAAACCCTTTGTTTATCTATGAAATTATAGCATATTTTCAAGATTTTTATAATTAGTATAGGTATCTCATTGAACCCTGAAACCCCTTAAATACTCTTTTTTATTATCACAATCCTTATAAATAAATTTTTACTCTATTGCTTATGAATGAGAATTATGAGAGAATTTTAGAAAAAATATCTAAATCTTCTGGTTTGAATAAGGAAGAAATTGAGAGGAAAGTTGAGGCAAAAAGAGCAAAACTTTCTGGTTTGATTAGTTTAGAGGGTGCTGCACAAATTGTTGCAGCTGAATTAGGAATTTCTTTTGAGAATGAACAGTTAAAGTTAAATGAGCTTTTGCCTGGTATGAGGAAAGTTCATGTTATTGGGAAAATTATTGAGCTGTCTCCTGTAAGGACTTTTACTACAAAAAAAGGCGATGTTGGAAAAGTTTGTAATTTTAGGATAGCTGATGAAACTTCTAATGTTAAAGTTGTTTTGTGGGATACTAATCATATTTCTTTGATTGAAAAAGGAGAAATTAAGGAAGGGAGTGTTGTAAGAATTCAGGGAGGAACTATGCGAGATAATGAGATTCATTTAGGAAGTTTTTCTGATTTAAAATTAGAAGAAATGGATTTTGAAAATCTTGTAACTGAGAAAATTATTAAAGAAAAAGAAATTGTAAATTTTGTTGTTGGAGAAAATTGTAAGGTAAGGGCTTTTGTTGTTGCAGCATATGAACCAAGGTTTTTTTATGTTTGTTCTGAATGCAGAAAAAAGGTTACTCAAGAGGGAAATAATTTTATTTGTGCTGAACATGGAAAAGTTCCTGCTGAAAAAAGAGTTTTAATGAATATTGTTTTAGATGATGGGACAGCTACAATGAGGGCTGTTTTATTTAATGAAACTCTTGAAAAACTTGGGATTACAGAATTAGAAGATTCTGAAAAGTTAATCTCACAACGCGAGGATCTTTTAGGAAAAGAAATGTATTTTTCTGGTGTTATAAGAATGAACAGTTTTTTTAATCGCCCTGAATTTATTATTGATTCTATTGAAGAAGTTGATTTAGATAAATTAATTGAGAAATTGGAAAATTAATTTATAGATTAAGATTTCCTCTTTAATTGTCATTTTTTACTCCATAAATACTTATAAATACAGGGGTTTTTTGCTTTTTATGGCTGAGAAAAAAAAGACAGATAAAGAACCTGAATTAACTGATTTACCTGGAATTGGGCCTGCTGTTTCTTCTAAACTTGAGAATGCAGGAATTTTTGATTTAATGAGTTTAGCTGTTATGAGTCCAGCTTCTTTGTCAGATATAGCAGGTATTAGTTCTTCTGTTGCAAGAAAAGCAATTCAGGCTGCAAGAGAGCTTTTAGATTTGGGTTTTAGTGATGGTATGGAGTATGCTAAAAAAAGAGCTGATGTGCATTATATTACAACTGGAAGTAAAAATTTAGATGAACTTCTTGGGGGAAAAGGAATAGAAAGTAGAGCTATAACAGAGGCATTTGGAGCTTATGGTTCTGGAAAAACTCAGCTTGGTTTGACTTTGTCTGTAAATGCTCAGCTACCTGTGGAAAAAGGGGGGGCAAATGGAAAAACTGTTTTTATTGATACAGAAGGAACATTTAGGCCTGCAAGAATAAAGCAGATTGCAGAAGGGATAGGAGCAAATCCTGAAAAAGTTTTAAAGAATATTTTAGTTGCAAGGGCTTTTAATTCAGACCATCAAATGCTTTTATTAGAAAAAGTTAGTGAGATGATTAAGTCAGGCGAGCCAATTAAACTTTTAGTTATTGATTCTTTAACTGCTCATTTTAGGGCAGAGTTTTCTGGACGTGGGCAATTAGCAGATAGGCAACAGAAATTAAATAGATATATGCACAATTTAATGAAACTTGCAGAAACACATAATCTTGCTATATTTGTTACAAATCAAGTTATGGCAAATCCTGCTCAATTGTTTGGAGACCCAACAACTGCTATTGGAGGGAATATTGTAGGGCATGCTTCAACTTATAGAATTTATTTGAGAAGAGGGAAACAAGGTTCAAGAGTTGCAAAATTAATTGATAGCCCAAGTTTACCTGATAATGAGTGTGTTTTCTTTATAACACAAGATGGAATTGTTGATAAAGCTTAGTTATTTTGTTTTGCAATAATCTTTAAATAGGTTTTGGGTTTTTGTTTTCTATGCATAAAGCAATTAAATATGCTCTTGAAACAATTACAGGGCTTGCTTTAGTGTGGTCTATTCTTGCTTATGATCCTCATAATCTTACTACTATAGATGATTATGTAACACTTAGAAAATTTAGAAAGCAAAATACTCTTATTCAAAAACCACAATTTAGGCCTCAAAGAAGGGAAACATCAGATGCTAGGGAAGAGAATAAAATACCTCAAATTCATATGATAGGTTTTGGTGAATCTTTATATAGTATGGTTAAGAAATATTGGGGATTAGAAGAGGATTATGAAATAAAGGATAAAATTTCAGAGATTCAAAACCTAAATTGGAGTGAGGAAGAGATAAAGAGAAGAGATAGAGATGGGGATGGGCTTGTAGATCTTGTTTTTTTTAATGAAAGAATTCAATTGAGATAGGTTAGGTTATTCAATTAATTCATCTTCATCAAACCATAGGCTGATTTCTTTTTCTGCAGATTTAGGAGAATCAGATGCATGAATTACATTTTCAAAACAATCTGTTTTAGAGTTCAATCTTCCATATTTTCCTCTTATTGTATTAAATTCTGCTTCTTCTGGATTTGTTTTTCCTGCAAGTTCTCTTACTTTTTGTATAGCATTTTCTCCTTTATAAACAATTGCAATAACATTTTCTTGGTTATGTAATTCTCCTGTTATATGCTTTACTAATTTTTCAAAAAAAGGTTTTTCTTTGTGTTCAGAATAATGCTGTTCTGCAAGTTCTCTTTGAACATTTACAAGTTTTAATCCAATCATTTTTAAATCTAGTTTATATAATTCATTAATTATATTACCTGCTAAATGTTTTACCATTGCATCAGGTTTAATTAACACAAGGGTTTTTTCCATGTTTTGTTTATGAGTATTAAGTTTAAAAACTTTTATTCCTTGTTTTAAGAATGATTAAAAAAGACTGGATGCTTGTGGATTTGCATATTCATTCTAAGTTTTCTCGTGCTTGTAGCAAGGATTCTAATTTTGAGAATTTAGTTAAATGGGCTAAAATTAAGGGTTTGAATTTATTAGGAACAGGGGATTTTACTCATCCAATTTGGTTTGAAGAAATTAAAAAATTAAAATCTAATGGAAAAGGGTTTTATTATTATGAGGATTTTCCCTTTATTATAAGTGGTGAGATTTCTTTAATGTATAGTCAGGATGGGAAATCAAGGAAGATTCATTTAGTTGTTTTAGTTCCTAATATTGAAATTGCTGAAAAGATTCATGCTTATTTAGATACAAAAGGAAGAAGAGATTATGATGGAAGGCCTATTTTTGGGATTTCTTGTCATGATTTTGCAAGAGATTTAAGAGCAATTTCAGAGGATATTGAGATTATCCCAGCACATATTTGGACTCCTTATTTTGGTTTATTTGGAAGCAAGTCTGGTTTTGATTCTATTAAAGAAGCATTTAAGGAGCAGGAGGATTTTATTCATGCAATTGAAACAGGGATTTCTTCTGACCCTAAAATGAACTGGAAAATTAAAGAATTAGAAACAAGAGCTATTGTTAGTTTTTCAGATGCACATAGTTTTTGGCCTTGGAGATTAGGAAGAGAAGCAACTATTTTCAAGAAATGTGATTCTTATAAAGAATTAATTCGTCAAATAAGAAAAAAAGATTTTTATGGAACAATTGAAGCAGATCCTGCTTATGGAAAATATCACTGGGATGGACATAGATTTTGTGGATTTAGTTGTTCTCCTCAGGAAACAAAGAAATTAAATGGAATTTGCCCTAAATGTGGTAAGCCCTTGGTTATTGGGGTTGATTATAGAGTTGAGGAATTAAATGATAATGATAATTATTTGAATACCTTAAATAAAAAAGATTTTTTAACACTTTTGCCTTTACATGAATTAATTGCTTTGAATGAAAAAAAATCAATGAATACAAAAATTGTTTGGATTATTTATAATAGGTTAATTAAAGAGTTTGGGAATGAATTCAGGGTTTTACTTGATGTTTCAAGGGAGGAATTATTAGGAAAAGGATTTAGAGAATCTTTAATTGATTTAATTATGAAAAATCGCAAAGGAAAAATAAAAGTTAAGCCAGGTTATGATGGGGAATATGGAAAGGCAATTCTGGAAAATACTGAAGTTCAGGGGAAATTGGTTTTTTAAGATAATTTTTTAAGGAGGTGTTTGTTTTGGGTTTTATGAATAAAGAACAAGCAAGGCAAAAAGTTCAACAATTAGTGGAAGAATTTTTAGCATATTCTAAAGAAGAAATAAATAAGAAATCCGAGAATCAAATTAAATCAGAATTTATAGACCCTTTGTTTGAAGCTCTTGGTTGGGATATGCGAAAAGATGCAGAAAGAGAAGAAAGGGTTTTGAAGGGTCGAGTAGATTACCTCCTTAGAATAGGAAATCAAGATAAACTGGTTATAGAAGCAAAAAAAGTAAGTGTAAGATTGGAAGAAAAAGAAGGAAGACAAGCTGTTTCCTATGCTTATCATAAAAATATTAAATTTGCTGTTTTAACTAATTTTAAAAAAATAAGAGTTTATCATGCACTTTCAAATATTAAGAATATTGATAAAAATCTCTTAAAGGATGATAAAGGTTATTTTTGGTTGGACTGCGAAGATTTTATTAAAGATTTTGATAGGTTGTGGCTTTTATCTAAAGAAAGTTTTGAAAAACAAGAAATAAATAAACTTCTTAAAAATATTGGGAAGAAATCAATAAAGCCAATTGATGAATCTATTTTATCAGATTTATTACAATATAGAGAATGGTTGTCAAAAGATTTGAAAAGTAAAAGAGCTTACTTCACAAAAGAACAAATTGATGAAATTGTTCAGATATTGATTGATAGATTAATTTTTATGCGTTCTGTTGAAGATAGAGGATTAGAAGCAAAAGATTTTTTATTAAAAATTATTAAGGATGTTGAAAAAGGTTTTACAGATATGAATCTTTGGGCAGTATTAAAAAAGCAATTTCAAAGATTTGATAAAACCTATAATTCAAAATTGTTTCAAGAAGGATTATTAGAAAAAGAGGGTTTTTTTAGTAATAATGTTCTTGCTAAGGTTATTAAGGGATTGTATTATGGAACTTCACATGAACAAGCAAGGTATAAATTTGATGATATTCCTGTGGATTTATTGGGCAGAATTTATGAACAATATTTGGGGGTTGTATTAAGAGGAACTGAAAAAAGAGTTAAATTTGATTTACAAAGTGGAAAAAGAAAAAAGATGGGTATTTATTATACTCCTTCTTACATAGTAGATTATATTGTTAAAAACACAATAGGAGAATATACAAAAAATAAATCTATTGATGAAATTTTAGAAATTAAAGTTTTAGATCCTGCTTGTGGTTCTGGTTCTTTCCTTATTAGAGCATTTCAAGAATTAATAAACATAATTGAGGAAAGGTTAAAGAAAGGAGAAAAATCAGAGAAATATAAAAGTTCTTTTAAAGAGTGGAAAGGAAAATTAAGTTTAGGAGAAAAAGCAACAATCTTGAAAAATTGTATTTATGGTGTTGATTTAGATGAAAAAGCAGTTGAGCTTTCTAGACTTAATTTATTATTAAAAATTTTAGAAGAACAAACAAGAGATACAAAAAATAAGAGATTACCTAATTTATTTAATAATATTCGTAATGGAAATAGTTTAATTGATGATTATAAAGTTGCAGGAGATAAAGCATTTAATTGGAATGCACAATTCTCTGATGTTTTTAGAGGAGAAAACCCTGGTTTTGATATTGTGGTTGGAAATCCTCCTTATTTTAGTATGCAAACAACAGGACAGAAAATTCAAAAGTATTTTGAAACTTCTGAAAGATGGAAGGAATATTATAGGGGGCAATCAGATATTTTGTATTACTTCTACATTCATGGAATAAAGATATTAAAAGAAAAAGGTATGCTTGGATTTATTACCTCAAGGTATTGGTTAGAAAATAAATGGGC
>CAZBAB010000014.1:0-10171 GCA_964489815.1 Candidatus Woesearchaeota archaeon
GGCTGGGAATAGTGTCTCAGATTCCCTCTCAGGGCTTCTCCGCTAAGAGCCCTTACGGATCATCGGCTTGGTGGGCCATTACCCCGCCAACTACCTAATCCGCCGCAGCCCCATCCTTAAGCACGAGTTTGAGAGATAAATCATTCCAGGGTAAATCTCCTATCAGGCATTAACCTCAGTTTCCCAGAGGGTATTCCTGACTTAAGGGCAGGTTAGCTACGTGTTACTGAGCAGTTCGCTAATCTATTTCCGAAGAAACAAAAAAACTTGCATGTCTAAGTGCAAATCAGAGAGCCGCAGCCGCCAGCAGGATCAACTGGATTTAACAATCTCATTAATTTTTGAATTACTTCAAAAATCTCAATTGCGCAATTTGTTCGTAAGCAAACAAATCACTTCACACTTCTCCTAACTATTGGCTTGTCTAGAACTACAACTTGACGATAAATTAATATAAAAAATCTATCGATGACTGCTTCTACATACCTCATACCTTATGACATGAATTTATGTATTTTATTAAGGCACTCATCTTAGTTAATAGTAAATTTGGGAAAGAAGCATTTATAAATGTTTCGTATGGTAAAATTAACTTCTGCGTCGGTAGGTTTATAAAAATTCTTTTATTCTTTAAATCATGCCTTCATTAAAAAGATTCAAAAAAGAAGATTTAAAGAAAATAAGAAAGTCAAAAACAAAAGTTAAAAAATCAAAACAAAAAATATTTGTTATCCATAAACATCATGCCACTCACCTTCATTGGGATTTGCGTCTTGAGATGAAAGGTGTTTTAAAATCTTGGGCAGTCCCAAAAGAACCCCCTCTAAAGAAAAATATTAAACGCCTTGCAATACAGGTTGAAGACCATGATTTAAGTTATGCAAATTTTGAAGGAATAATCCCAAAAGGAAATTATGGAGCAGGAAAAGTGGAAATTTGGGATAAGGGAACTTATGAATTAAAAGAAAAAACACCTACTAAGTTTTTATTAAGATTAAATGGAGAAAGATTAAATGGAGAATATGCTTTAATTAAAACAAATTTTAGAGATAATAAAAAAACTTGGTTGTTTATGAAAATTTAAAATAAGCAAGGGAGAGATTTATTTATGCAAATTAAAGTTCTTAATTTTATTCTTAAGTGGATGCTCCCCATATAATTCCAGCAATCAAAAACATAAATAAGATTATTATTAATATAATTAAAATTCCTCCTATAATAATTGAAATATAAGCCATCCATTCCCCTTTTTCTTTATTTTCTTTAATTTGAATTAAAGCAACAATTCCAAAAGCTAAGCCTAAAAGAGGAAGAATAAAAGTAAATATTAAGGAGAGAATTGCAAATGTATTATACTTTTTTGATTTCTTTTTCATTATTAAAAGAAATAATTGTGTATTAAAAGTTTATCTCTTTTTTGTGATGAATTGTTTTTTGAGAAAAATTAAACAAGATATAAATTGTAATAATTTTTATAAAGTAAGATTAATAAATATTAATAATAGCATTGGAATTAGAAGAAAGATTAAAGAAAATAAAGGAAATTGGAAAGACAATTGGTGAATATACTTTAACTATTGTTACATCTTCTCTTTGGCTTCCTGTTTTGGCTTTAGATATGTATGCAATATACAAAGTAGATATAAATTCTCCAGAATATAAAGAGATGCTTCAAAAACATTTAGATGAGTTATCAAAAGGTATTGAATTAGTTTCACCTTTTAAAACTAAAGAAGAATTTAATAAATATATGGAAGAACTAAAAAAATTTTATGATTCTCATCCAGAATATTTTGTGAAAGGGGAATAACTAAATTGTCTATTCTTTTTCACCAGTCCAATATTCTAAATCAGGGATTTCAACATTCATTTTTTTAGCTTTGCAAAAACCTTTTGCCAGAAGATAGAAAATAACCCCCAAGCTTTTTACACCTTTATTGTTTCCAATAATTACTTGGTCTGCTCCTTTTGAAAAATTGTTTGTATCACAAATCATTAAAACTTTTTTATTTACCTTTAAAGTATCATTTAAGGCATTTTTATCAACCCAATGGTCTGTGATAATTGTTAATTCATTTTCAAAAAAATCTGGAAGAGCTGTGTTTGTTAAGATGCCTGCAGGATATTTTTTTGTGAAAGTTCTAATTCCAGTTATTTCTGAAAAGAGTCTAGCAGCTTTCCATCCTGCTTGCCTTTTGCAAACCAAGATGATATCCTTTGCATCAAATTTTGATAAATACTCAATCCCTTCTTTTAATTTTTCATCAATTAAATCAGTATTAAAAATAGCTAATCCATCAGCCCTTCTTCTATAAACAAAAGGCCTCATATCAGGAGTTACAACCCTTGTTCCAAGATAAATCCCAGCTTTTACATATTCTTCTAAGGGAATAAGCATATCAGTTCTTTTTTTAATCTTAACTTTTTCCTTTAATTCTTCAGAGCTTGGAGCTTGTTCTTCTAATTTTTTCCTAAGTTTTTCAGCTTTTTCCAAAAGTTTTTTCTTTTTTTCTTCAAGTGAAGTTTCATTTTTAGTAGATTCTTCTTTAGCTTTTTTTTCTAAATCTTTTTCAGATATTTGTTTTTCAGCTTTGACTTTTTTTTCTTTTTTAATTTCTTTAGAGTCTTTTTCTGTTTCTTCTTTTTTCTTTGTTGACATAATTATTCAAAGAAAAAGTTTGTTTTTAAAGGTTTTTATCTGTTTTAATCTTATAATTTTGCTTTAATAATAAAAGATTATTTTCTTATCTAAGTTTTTCTTCAATTTCAATCAATCTTTTAATTTTGTTTACTCTAATATCCCCTTCAGTTCCACACTTAAAGAAATCTGCACCAAATCCAAAAGCTAAATCAGCTAAAATGGTCTCATTAGTTTCTCCGCTTCTATGTGAAAAAATTATTTTGATTTTGTGTTTTTTTGCAAATTCACAAACTCTTTTAACTTCAAGTAAAGAACCGCATTGATTTGGCTTTATAATTATTGCATTAATGCTTTTTTCTTCAATAGCTTTTTTTAATCTCTTTAAATGAGTGGTTGTTAAATCATCTCCTACAATTAATTTGTCTGGGAATTTTTTTAATAGTTCTGCAAATCCTTTAAAATCCTCTTCATTAAAAGGGTCCTCAATATAAAGTAAAGGAAAATTTTTAATTAAATTTTCTAAATAAGCTAATTGTTCTTTTTCATCTCTTTTTAAAAAAGGATTTTTGTAATTATATTTTTTTCTTTTATAAAAGCTTGAAGCAGCCACATCAATTCCTAAATCAATCTTAAATTGTTTTAAAACTTCTAAGACTTCTTTGTCATCTAAGGAAACCATCCAAGCATTTTCATCATTTTTCTTTTCTTTAAAATTTGAATCTCTTTCTTTTAATACTATTTTAAGTCTTTCTTTTATTTCTTTGTTTTTTTCAAAATTTTTTTTAACTGAGCCAAGATTTGGAATTAAAAGAAATTCTTGGAAATCAGGTTTTTTCTTTTCTGTTGCTGAGTGTTTGCCCCCTCCAATGCAGTTCCCTAATAATCTTGGAAATTCTTTTGCTTCTGGATTAATTAATTCCCAAATTTCTTTTTTTTGTTCTTTTGCTAATGCTTTTAATACAGAAGATTCAAGTGCAAAAAGAGTATTTGCTCCAATATGCCCCTCAACAATATTTTCTATTCTTCGTAAATCTTCAAATTTATCAATAGAATCTTCACTAAAATAATCTTTTAATTTTTCCAATGTTTTAATATCCCCTTCTAAACTCTTTTTGTAAGGCTTAGTTTCAGATTTTCCTCGTGATTTTCCATTAGGAGCAGATGCTTTGAATTTTCCAACGTTTGTTTCAATTAAAACACAGATTGTTTTCTCTTTTCTAGAATCAAAAATTGATTTTGCCTTAATATTTTTTATCTTCATAATAATTTTAAAAGCAAATACTTAATAAATATTTTGGATGTTTAACCTAATGCTTAAAAATATTTTTTAAAAGAATTTTCTTTTCTTTTGATTTCTGCAATCCCTTGAAGAATTTTAAGTTCATTATGAGAGAAGGTCTTTATTTTTTTGAAATCTTTAAATTGAGATTCACTTATTTCTGTAAATAAATATTTTTTATTTAAAATTAAATTTTTAGTCTTCTTCACCCTCTTCGCTTTCCTCTTCTTCATCAACTATTTTCATTATCTCACTATCTTCAGCAATTTCTTTTTCTTCTTCAGCTTCCATTTCTACTAATTTCTCATCATCAATTTTCTTTTCTTTTGGTTTTTTTAGTTTTTCTTCTTTTTTTAAAGGAAAGGGTTTTTTAACTGATATTGGAAGAACATTTGAATTTAATTCAATTTCAGCGATTTTAAGTGCATCAAATTTAATTTTTTCTAAATCCTCTTGACTTATTTTAATTAAAAGAGGGGCATTCATTGCAATTTGTAAAGCTCTGGCTCCAAGAATTCTTGCTTTTTCATATTTTGTAAATTCTTTTGCATCCATTTATTATCTTTTTCTATTTTTAATTAAGCCCTTTAAACAATTTTTCTCCTTTAGTTTTCATTTTATTTTAAAAATTTTTCTATCTTTTTAAAAATATTTTTATAAGTTTTTTCAACTAAATCAAGAACTTCATATAATTCTTTTATTTCAATTGGAGCAATCTCTCCTTTTTGCAAAGAGCATATGTGTTCTCCTGTGCTTCCAACTGTTATTCTTGTTTCACTTAAATCTTCTTCTTCTTTTGTTGGGTCTATAATAAAGTTATCTCCTATTTTATGTGCAGTAATTGAAAGCGGAATTTCTTTTGAAAGCGGAATTTTTTTATTTGTTAATTCTCCAAATAAAACTTTGTCTTCTTTTTCATCATATTTTGGGATTCTTGCAGTTTTTAGAGCAGCCACAATTCCAATATTTGCAGCATCAAGGAGATTTCCGTCGTCATTTATTGAATAAACATCAATAAAAATTGTCCATACTTTTTCTCCTTTTTTTATGCATAATTTTTTTAAATCAATGAATTTACTTTCTCTAATTGCCCTGTCTAAAACTCTCCCAAGTTCAATTGCAGGGAATTTTGGAGGTCCTGGTTCATATCTTGGGGAGCTTAAGGGAAGTAATTCTGCTGTAACAATTATATTTCCAGATTCAGGTGAATCAGGATAAGGTTCTCCAACATTCATTTTAATTCCCACAAGAATTTCTGTTTTTCCTACTTTTACTCTTGCACTTCCTTCAGCATTTTGTGAAACTCCTGTTTCAATTTTTATTTCTCTAAATTCTTCAGGTTTTCTTCCATCAAATCTTTTTCCTTCTTTTAAATATTCTTTAATTCTTTCTCCAACTATTTTTGGGGAGGTCATTTTTTCAGTCATTTTGTTGCCTCCTTTAATGCTTTTTTTTGAACTTCATAAATTTTTTTACAAGCTTTTCTAGCCATTTCAACTGCTTTTTTTAATTCTTCTTTTGTAATTTTTCCATCTAGTTGAATATGCGTAATTTTTCCATCTTCTGTCATAGAAATTGGTATATCTGTTGGGCCTTCCCCCTCTTCAAAATCTTCTTCTGCCTTATTTAAATCAACTACAAGAGTTTTGTCTAATTTTCCAATTGATATGCTTGAAATAAGTTTTTTCATTGGAATTCCTGCTTGGGCAAGTGCAAGAGAGGCAGCATTAATACCTGCGCATCTTGTTCCAGCATCTGCTTGTAAGATATTTATATGAACATCAATAACCATATTTGGGAAGTCATCTAAAATTAAAACAGGTTCTAATGCCCATTCAGTTATTTTGCTTATTTCAGTGCTTCTTCTACTTGGTCCAGGTCTTATTCTGTCTTTTACAGAAAAACTTATCATATTATAATTGCATCTTAAAGTTGCTTTTGCAGGGTCTTGAGAATGTTGAGGGTGCATTTTTTTTGGCCCATAAACTGCAGCAATTGCAATTGTCTTTCCTGTTTGAAACATTGCACTCCCATCAGCATTTGGTATAACCCCCACTTTTGCTTTTATTTCTCTTATTTCATCTAATTTTCTTCCATCAATTCTCTTAAATTCTTTATTCATTTTTATTTTCCTTTAAAAATTTTTCAACTGCTTCTGTAAGACCATCTAAATAAGGTTTTTTATTTATAAATTCTATTGCTTTTTTTGCAAAAATTTCATCATTTATTTTATCTCCTTTAATCCAGACTAATCCATTTTGCCCAACAGTTATACTGCAATTAGTAGCTTCTTTTATCATTTTTATCATACTTCCCTCCCTTCCAATTACCCTTGGAACTTTATGAGGATTAATTGTTACTATAAGTCCTTCTTCAATTTTTCCTAAACCCCTTTGTTTTAATGTTAAGTCAATTCCTCTTTTATTTATTGAAATTATTTTTAATACAACCATGTCTCCTATATTAAGGACTTCATCTAAAGCATTTTTATTAACATATCTGGGAACTTCTGTTATTGATAAGAATCCATCTTCTGCTGTTCCAATATCAATCACCCATCCATTAAGCAATAAGTTTTCAACTTTTCCTATTACAATATTTCCTCTTCTTGGTGAATAAACCCCTGATAAAGGAATTACTCTGATTAATTTATTTACTTCTTCAGCTAATCCATATTTTAAGGCAACAATATCTTCTCCTCTTTTTTCTGTTCCATCTCCTGGAAGATAATCATTTCCACTAACAATAACTTCTCCTGGTGTAATTACTTTTCTTTCACTCATTTTCTTCTCTAATTTCTTCTGTTATTGCAGTTCCATGTGTTGCATTATTTAATTCATCATAGAAGTCCATTATTAATCCAGCAGGGATTTTTGTTATGGCTTCTAAACCCCCATCATCAAGCCATTTTTCTGATTGTTTATATTGTGAAATAAGCCCATAAATTTTTCCAGTGTGTATTGCTGGAATTTTAATTTTTATTGTTTTTGTTTCAATTTTTATTGGAATTATTTTGCTTATTTCAGCAAGAATATCATTAATCTGGCTTTCAATTGATGTATTCTTTATTTTAATATGTGCTTGGTTTAAAGCATTTTTAAGTCTTTCGGTAGAAATTGGGTTTTTTGTTTGGGGGTCAATAGCATTTATAGATAGAAAATCAATAATTTGTTTAAACTTTTTCTCTTGTTCAGCATCTCTATATTCCTGATTTAATTGAATTTCCCCATGTTTTATTATGTCTGTTGCAATTTGCATTATGTCATCTGTGCCAAAACTTTCTTCTAAGTCTTTTTTAGAAGCAACATCTCCACGAGTAATATTTTTAAAAATTCTATCTCCTAATATCTCAATAGAATTAATTTCTCCTTTTTTGAGTTTTAATGCTTCTTCCAAATCAACTTTAATCTCAAAAACTTTACTATTTTTCCTAATTTTAGCTATTGTTTCACTCATTTAATCTCAATAAAATTTTTAATCTTCTCTCCTTCAATTCTTTTTATATCCCCTTTAATCTTAAGATAAACTAATTCGAATCTATCAAATGAGAATTCTTTTCCAAGAACTTCTTTAAAGATGTCTAATGCAATTTTTATGCCTTTTTTTATGTTTAAGTTTTCTTTGTATTTTTCTCTTAATTTTTCTCTTAGTTTTTCATCATTTTCTCCTATGGCATTTGCATAATATGAAAAATAGTTTCCTGTTACATCTGAAGTGTATAATTCTGGTTTGTCACCATTTAGTCCTGCTACCATTAAGGATACTCCAAATGGCCTTGCTCCTCCATATTGTGTAAATTGTTGCATTGTATTTGCAACTTCTTTTATGATTAATTCTGGTTCAATATTTGAGTCATATGTCATTTTGTGCTGTTGCGCTAATATCTGGACTTTTTCAATTAATATTCTTGCATCAGATACAATTCCTGCAACACTTGCAAAGATATGTGAATCAATTTCATAGATTTTATTAGAAGATTCTTTTACAATTAATTTATCTTTAACTCTTTTATCTGCAATAATGAATATTCCATCAGAACACTTCATGCCTATGCTTGCACTTCCAAGTCTGATTGTTTTTTCAGCATACTCTACTTGTAATAAATGCCCTTCAGGGGAGAACATTGTAGCAGCACGGTCATAACCCATTGCTTGATTTTGAATATCCATCATTTTAAAAAAACCTTAATAGTCTTTATTTATTAAATCTTTAAAAGGCATTTAGTTTAAAAATTTTTCTACTTAATTTTATTTCTTAGATTATATGCAAATCAGACTTTATTTAGTTATTTTTTGAATAAATTATTAATTTTTGTTCTTTTGCTAAATATAATAGGCAAAGCTTTTCTTCAAAGGGCATATGTTATCTTAAATTAAACCTGTTTCTTTCCCAACCCCTTCAAAGTCCCGCTAACCTTCTTCACAACAATTTTTTCAGGAAAAATTGCAAATGCTCCTCTAATCTGATTTATGGATTCTCTGTTTATGCAGATAATTGCTTCATTCTTTTTGCATTTAATAAAACTTAATCCTGCCTCACCCAACCCAAGACATCCAACAAATTCTAAAATAGCCTTTTCAATATTTTTATCCAAATGTTTTCCTTGCACTAATAAATATCTTTTATTTTCTTTGTGTGAGGGGATTAATGCTTTCATGTATTTTTTAATAAAGCAACAAATAAAAAACTTTGTTTTTTGAGATTATATAAAAGGTTTTTAAACTAAGAATTCTAATTATTTTAAAAGAGGATATTATATGGAAATTTGCACTATTGGTGGTTTTGAGGAAGTTGGAAAAAATATGACTGCTGTTAAGATTGGGGAAAGTGTAATTATTTTTGATATAGGATTATATCTCCCAGGAGTAATTGAATTACAAGATGAACCTGAACCACAAAGATACACTGAAAGAAGATTAAGAAGAGTTCATGCACTTCCAGATGATAAGATTTTGGACAAATTAGGCTGGACAAATAAAGTTAAAATGATTGTTGTTAGCCATGCTCATTTGGACCATGTTGGAGGATTGCCTTATCTTGCATATAGATATCCCCAAGCACCAATTCTTGCAACACCTTTTACAATGAAAGTCTTAGAAGCCTTGTTAGAAGATCAAAAAGTAAAAATTCCAAATAAAATGAAAGTTATTCAGGCAAATACTATTCATCCTATTCCAGGAGACCCTAATTTAAAAGTTGAATTTATTCATACAACTCATTCAACAATTGATTGCACTTTTATTGCACTTCATACTCCAGAAGGTATCTTTTTCTATGCTCTTGATTTAAAATTTGATAATCACCCCACTTTAGGGAAGCCCCCAAATTATAAGCGTTTGGAAGAATTAGGAAAAAAAGGAGTAAAAGTTTTAATTGTTGATTCTCTTTATTCAGGAACTGAACAAAAGCCAGGAGGAGAAATAATTGCAAAACATCTTCTTGAGGATGCTTTTTTAAAAGTTAGAAATAAAAAAGGTGCTCTTTTTGTAACAACTTTTTCATCACATATTGAACGATTAAACAATATTGTGTATTTTGGAATGAAAACAGGGAGGCAAATAATTTTTATAGGCAGAAGTCTTAGTAAATATGTAAATTGCGCAATAAAAGTTGGGAAATGCCCATTTAAAGATAAAATAAAATTATTAAAATATAGAAATCAAATCAATTCTTTTTTAAAAAGGGTTGATAAAAACAGGGAGAGATATATGGTTGTTTGCACAGGACATCAAGCAGAAAAGAATTCAATATTAGATAGAATCTCACGAGGAGAAACTCCTTTTACTTTTAGACAGGGAGATAATTTAATATTTTCTTCAAGTGTGATTCCAACACCAGTAAATATTCTTGCAAGAGAAAAAATGGATAGTAAATTAAGGAGAAGAGGAGTAAAAATTCAAACAAATGTTCATGTTCATGGGCATGGTAGTCGCGAAGATTTAAGAGAAATTATAGAATTATTAAAGCCCAAACACATTATACCTGCACATGGGGATTTAAAGCAGGAAACACCAATGATAGATTTAGCAAATGAATTTGGATATAAATTTGGAGAAACTTCTCATTTAGCATCAGATGGGAAGTTAATTAAGTTATAATGGTAAATATAGAAATTTATTATGGATTAAAGTATGCACTTTCAAAAAATCAGAGTTTAAAAGATGCTATGATGAGTTTTTATAATGCAGGATACAAAAAGCAAGAGATTGAAGAGGCGGCACGAAGAATTCAATTAGAGGAATATCAAGCAA
>CAZBAB010000015.1:0-4278 GCA_964489815.1 Candidatus Woesearchaeota archaeon
TTTACATTTCCAACTATGTAATGTGCTGCTGATGCAAAAGACAGGGAGAGCAAAAATGCTGTTATTATTAATATTTTGTTTTTCATGTTATTATTGATATGTTTTTTGAGCAGGTTATTTCATAAGTTTTATTTGGTTGAAGAATGAAATTTTTTCCTATGCCATTTAAATAATTTATATAAGCTTGTGCTTTATTATCCTCTCTTAAAGTTATTGTTTGAATTTCTGTATGCTGGTTTACAAATTCTTTTACATAAATTGGTTTGAAATTTTCAGGGGTGGTTAGGTTGTTTTTTCCTTTAATTAATTTTATTTCTTTTTCAGGAGCTATTGCAATTATTAAACTTATTAAAGCAATGCATAAGATTAATATTTTGAATATTTTTGATATTTTCATTTTTCTTTTTGTTTTTCTATAATAATCTTTTTTTTAATTGCATCAAATTTTATAAGAATCTTTTCTCCTTCTTTTAAATTAAGGGTGTCAATTATTGCTTGGGGAATTTTAATTCTATGCCCTTTTTGGATTTTATTATTTTTGAATAAAATATCTACCACTTTTATTTATCCTTTTTATATACTTATTAAATCCTAATATAGGGATTATTATAGTATATTTCTTCTTTTATTTTATACTAATAATATACTTTTTAAAGTATTTAAATCTTTTGTGTAATTTTTTGCTTTTAAGTTTTTGTATTTAAGAATCTTTGAGATTTCTTGTTGGCATATAAGTTAGTTATGTGGAATTTTATTTTTAACACCGAAATTAATAAAAATATGTTCTTTCTCAGTTTTTTATGTTAAGATTAGGGCGTATTAGAACAGAGTTCTTATTTGTAATTTTGTTAATTTTGTTTCTTTTTTCAATTTCCTCTTTTGTGTTTTCTAAGACACAGGAAAGTTATGTTTTAGGACAGAAAATTAAAATTGATTTACCTTATTCTTATAATTACTCTTTAAGTTTAAGAACACCTTCTAAACAGATTAATCAAAAAGGTTTTGCAAAAACTATTGCTTTAAAACCTGAGGAAATTGGGGAATATCATTTAATTATCACCCAGAAAGATTTTAAATTAAAAAGAAATTTTATTGTTCTTGATTCAGAAGATTCTTTGAATTCTTTTAATTTAAATGCAAAACCCCCTATGCAAAAAAATTCTAAGATTTTTTCTCATGAGCAGATCAGGGTTGGAAAAGATGTAAAATGGATTGTGCATGTTAAAGGAGAAAAATTTGAACTTCCAAAACAATATTTTAATTTAAGTGTAAGAAATTTAAATTCAAAAAGAATAAAGAATCTAAAATTATTTAACTTAAAAAATGAAACTGAATTGAACTTTAATTCTTCTGATAATTTTGAAATTGAATATTACACTCCTGCTCCAGTAAAAAAAGAGAAGATTATAAATGAGAGAAAAAAAGAAGTTGAAATTTCCTCTGAGATTCCTTATGAAGATGTTCTTGTTTTTACAAATGTTGAGGATAATGTGAAGCTCGAGGATAAAGATTTGTATAAGATTTATTGGAAAGAAAAAAAACAATACATGGATTTTGAGGTTAATGACTCAGATGGAGATGGGTTTATTGATTCTCTTATCTGGATTGTTCCTTCTGTATCAAGGGAAACTTTTGAGATAACAATAAATATCTTAAATATTCAAAGTTATCCCCAGGTTGGTGGGAATTGGGAAGTTAAATTTACTACTTCTGGAAAAGCAAACTTAACAATAAAAGCTATTGATAATACAACATGGAGCGATGAAAATGAAAATAATGATTTAAAATTTTTAGAGATTAGGTGCGGGAGCAAAGTTCTTAATTATTCATGGAGCAATAATAGTGTTTTTATTGAAAATTATGAATGTAATGAAACAGCAACTGAGGTAAGCAAAGTTTTAACATATGGAAGACATAATTTAGAGTTTTGTTTTGGAGGAGTTTGTGAAATTGCTCATAATTTTGTTTCAGATCAAATAGATAATTTATCCCAAATTTATGCAACAACTTATGGCCAGTCCTTGCCTTTGACAACTCAGGTTGCAGTTAACCTTGATGGAGAAACAATCGTTAATTCAGGCTTTACACATTATTCATCATCAAATCCTTCAAGACTTTATGTAAATGCAACAGATACCTATAAAATTTCTTATGCATGTGTAGCCAGAGACACAAATACTGCTTCAACAAGGTCTAATACAGCAGGTTTTTTAAGAAAAAATGGAGCAACTGAAATAACTCCTTCAAGAACAAATTGTTATATTCGGGATGGTGAAACTGACAGAAATAGGTGTTCAGTTGAAGGAACTGTTTTAGTTAATTTAACTGATGGAGATTATATTGAGTTAATTATGGAACAGGTTAAGCAGGAAAATTCAAATCCTTCTTTAGTTACATATCAGGATTGTTGGGTTTCTGCTCAAAGAGTAAGATTTCCTGTTGTTCAGATGTATGATTCTGATGGCGGGGATACTTATTCTGATTCAAATGAAATAACAATTTCACTAGATGCTGTAACCCATACTAATCCAAGTTTTTTTACAGCAGATACATCAAATAATAGAATATCAATTAATCAAGATGCATGGTATAAAATATTTTATCAAGCATGTGCAGACAATGGTCCTCAAGGAAATAGGCAAGTAACTGAAACTTATTTAAGAAAAAATGGTACAAGAATAACACCAAGTTTAGTAAGAAGTTATTATAGAAATAATAATGCAGGAGATTTAAACTGTCAGCAAGGAATTTTAGTTTATAATTTTAATAAAGGGGATTCTATTGATATGAGGCAGTTTAAAGTTGTTACAGAAAGTTCAGGAACAAGCAGTACAATGCTTGCAGACCAGAGTTGGATTGCAATTGAAAAACTTCCAACAAATGATAATTTATTAACTTATAAGGGTGCAACGCAAAGTATTTCTGATGGAGCAACTAATGCAATTAATTTTGATACAAATTATAATGTTGGCAGTTCATATAGCCACACAGCAGGAAGTTCAACAATAACCATAGAAAATTCAGGTTTATATGAAGTTTCTTATGTTTTGGGTTGGGATGATACTGTTGCTGGAGCAAGGCATATTGTTTGTGCTTATTTAAGAAAAAATGGAGTAACAACAATTCAGCCATCACAACAATGTGATATGACAAGAGGAGATGCTGAAGGAAGATATTCAAGTGTTGCAGGAAATATTATACTTAATTTGAGTTCAGGAGATACTTTAGAGTTAATGGCAACACCAACAGGAGGAGCAATAAATATTTTAGCAGACCAAGCATGGCTTGCAATAAATCCCTTGAATAAAGATGTTCTCGCTCCTCATGTAACAATAAATTCTCCTGAAAATAAAAATTACTCTGCATCTTTAATTAATTTTAATGTAACTTTAAATGAGGAAGGTTCTTGCAATTATACATTGGATAATGGTTTAACAAACTACACAATGGATTCTTCTGATAATCTTAATTTTAATAGTACACAATCTCTTTCAGAAGGGGATTATAATGTTAGGTATTATTGTATTGATTTATCTGGAAATTTAAATGATACAGAAACAGTAAATTTTTCTCTTGATTTAACACCTCCTTTTTTAACTATTCTTTCTCCAACACAGGATTTTATTTATAATTATAATGAAAGCATTGAATTAAATTATTCTGTTTCTGATACAAAAACAGGAGTAGATACTTGTTTTTATAATTTAGATAATACACAAAACATAACAATTCAAAACTGCCAAAACATAACTTTTAATGCATCACAAGGAAATCACACTCTTTACTTCTATTCAAATGATTCAGTCGGAAACTTAAATAATACAGAAACAGTAGATTTTTTTATAGATTCAATAAATCCTTTGATTGATTATGCTTCAAATTCCCATGAAAACGGAGCAGTCATATCTGGAACAAGCATTTTTGTTAATACAACTGTAACAGAAGATAATGAAAAAAATATAACTTTTTATCTTTATGACTCTTCTTTTAATAAAATAAGGGAAAATTCATTTACTGATGGAACAAGGAGTGTAGATTGGACTTTATTAAGCGAAGGTCTTTATTATTATAATGTAACAATTTATGATATTGCTGAGAACTTTAATAAAACTGAAACAAGAAATATTACTTTAGATAACAGCCCTCCACAAATTTCATATAGCTTAGGAACCTCTCAAAATAATTCAAACTATTCAAGAGACTGGATTTTCATTAATACTTCTGTAACAGAAGAGAATGAAAAAAATATAACTTTTTATTTATACAACTCAACAAATT
>CAZBAB010000015.1:4378-9688 GCA_964489815.1 Candidatus Woesearchaeota archaeon
TTAATACTTCAGTAACAGAAGATAATGAAAAAAATATAACCTTTTATTTATACAATGAGACAAATTCTTTAGTAAATGCAACAACTTATAATGATAGCTCAAGAACAATTAATTGGAGTGTTTCAAAATTAAATACAACCTATTTTTATAATGTAACAATTTATGATTGGGCAGAAAATTTTAATAGCACAGAAACAAGGCAAATTAAACTTTATGATAACACCCCCCCACAATTAGTCCTAATTTCTCCAGAAGCAAAAACCTATACTTATAATGAAAGTATTTCTTTGTCTTATGATGTCAATGACCTCCATTTAAGCACTTGCTGGTATAATGTTGATAATGGAGAAAACATTACTCTTCCAAAATGCCAAAATACTACAATAGGTGTAGCAGATGAACAAAACCATACTCTTTATCTTTATGCAAATGATAGTGTTGGAAATTTAAATTACAGCAATGTAACTTTTTTTGTTAATTCAAGTTTGGTCCCAATTTATAACTGGCTTGTTCAGAGGGGCTCTGCTTCAGTAGATGGGACAACTGAAGTAATATTGTCAACTGAAGTTCCTCCATCTAAATCATTTATATTGCACACTCAAAGAAGTTCTGATTCAGGACCAGATAGTTTGTTTGTTTTAAGTAATTTTTTAAATTCCCAAAAAATTGAATTTAAAAATTATGCTTCTGGGGGAGGGGCAAATGTTGAATGGGAAGTTATTTCTAGTCCAAATTTGACTGTTTCAAGAAACATAATTTCTTTTGAAACAACTGACACAACAATAAATATAGATTTGCCAAGGCAATTTAATCTTTCAAATTCTTTTTTAATTATAACAACAAGGCTTAATTCAGGGACTACTACAAATAATCAGCAGGGAAGATGGCGTGGGAGATTTTTTAATTCAACAAGAATCCAATTAAATAGAGGTATTTCTGGAACAGCAGGAGAGATTTCTTGGCAAGCTGTTGAATGGAAAGGAGCAGAAGTCCAAAGTGGAAGCTTTTCAATATCATCTACTTCAGGAACAGACACTTTAACAAACCCAATTAATTTAACAAGAAGTTTTTTAATTTTTTCAAGTACATCTGACTCAGGAACAGCACTTGACTATAATAATATTGGAGGATTTTTATCTAATTCTAACACAGTTTATTTTTATAGGCAAGATGATGATACAGGAAACATGTATGCTGATTGGTTTGTTATAGAATCTCCTTTCTTGTATATTCAAAGAGGAAGTTTTGAAATCGATGGAACAACAAGTCCTATTGACCAGTCATTTAATCCACTAATAAATTTAAGCAGAAGTTTTCACAGATCTGCATGGGATTCAACAGGGAGTGGAAACACGCATGCAAATGCTATTGTCACAACGCAATTAACTAATTCAAGTAATTTAAGAGCAATCACAGGAACAACTGCAAGCAATGTTAAAAATGTTTCTTGGCAGATAATGGAAATTTATGATATTAACAAACCAATAGTTAATTTAACTTACCCAGAAGACAATGAGAATTTTAGTTCTAATTATGTTCCTTTTTTTAATTTTAGTGTAAGAGAAGATCATATAGATAGTTGTGAATTATGGGGAAACTGGAGTGGAGCATGGCATAAAGATCAAAGAATATTTAATCCAGAAACAGATACAAATATAAATTTTTCAGGAGTGGATACTGGAGGGGAAGGATATTTTATTTGGAATGTTTGGTGTAATGATACTTATGGAAACACTGCTTGGGCAAATTTAAATAGGACCTTTGCAGCTTTTTATGCTCCCTGGAAACCAGAAATAATAAACATTACGCAAACTTCTAATAATGGGCAAGGAAATATAACTTTGTATTGGAATTCTTCAAATCACTCAATAAAATATAAAATTTATTATACAAGTGATTTAAAATCTTCTTTTATGTATTTAAATGAAACTTCTGATTTAAATTTTACAGATACTACTTTTGTAGGTAATCAGAGAAGGTTTTATAGAATTGATGCTTGGAATCCAACAGGAGAGAATTCAAGTGATTATTTTGGGGCGCATGTTTATTCTTTAAGGCATAATGGGGATACAAGAAACTGGATTGGTTTTCCTGCTAATTTTACTTATTTAGAAAATGCTAATGATAGCCTAAATGAAATCACTAATGCAACAGCTTTTACAATGTGGAATGCAACAATACAAAAAAGAGTTACTTGTAATACTTTTTCATGTCCTTCTGGTTTTGAGTGTACAGATACTAATTGTAATTTTAATTTACAAAAAGGAAGAGGCTATGAGGTTAATATAAATAGTTCTGCTCCTAATGAAGTTAATTGGAGTGGTGTTGGGTTTGTTAATGATGCTGTTAATATAAATTTAATTAAAAATTCAACAAATTTTGGAAAAAATTGGATTGCAATGTATGCTAATACAAGTTTAAGTAATGCACAGGATTTAATTGAGAACATAACTAATGCAGATGCTGTTACTAATTGGGATGCACAAGAACAAACTTCTCAAGGATTAATTTCAAGCCCTTTTTCTTGGGCACCATATGTTGGAACAAATTTTAATATAGAAATAGAAAAAGCTTATGAGGTTTCAGTTACTGAAAATGAAACATGGGAACAGGTTTAAGATGATAAAAAAAGTGTTAAGTAAGGAAAAGAATGGAATAAGAAATTTGTTGTTTTTAGTTTTGGTTTTGATAATTTTAATTGCTCCTTTTACAACTGCACATTTTGTTTGCGGAAAAGTCAATGATTCTAATGAAATGTCTGCTTCATGGTATAATGTAAGAATTTTTTATCCTGATGAAAATAGTTATGGAACTTGTGAGATAAGTCCTGCTGAAAATAAATTTTGTTGTGATGTTGAGGATATTAAAGGAGTTTCTTGGCATATCGGGGATAAAGTGTTCGCAGAAATTTTTGACCCTGAAACAGGTTATTTTGCAGGCCCTGTCTCAGTTGTAACAACAGGGGAAGGGTATGATGTTTTTAGAGGAATGCAATTAAAAAAAGCAATAGAAATTTACAATCCTAATAAAAAATTACTTTTCTCAAACACAAGTGAATTTTTTTTAAATGCAAGTTTTGCAGAGCCTTACACTTTTGTTAAAATACAAAGGCCAAGTGGACAAGAAGTTTTATGTGACAATTGCACTAATTTTTCTAGTGTAATCTCTGCAAATTATGGATTTAATAATCTGAGTATTTTATCTAAATTTAGGAAGAATATTTTTTTAAAAGATATTGGTTTTTGGTTATTGAAAAATTTTAATTTTAAAAGAGATTTTATTTGTGAGAAATGTATAGAAAATTTTATTAAAACAAACAAAGAAGTTGAAGTGAATATTAAGATTAATCTTTCTTCTGAAGTTGAGAATCTTGAATTAAGAGAATATGTTCCTATTAAATTTAAGATTTTAGATACAGATGATAAAATTGAGAGATATAGTCCTACACACAATGTTTTGTTATGGAATGTTTCTGGACAGAATATTATTAAGACTTACAAATTAAAATCACCTTTTATTTTATTTTTCCCAAGAAAATATGTTTTTAAGACAGAATTAGGAGGCCAAGTTCTTAATGAAGATTTGGTTTATGTTTATAGATGGATTAAGTTTTTTTCATTTACTAATGCTTTAAAAAATAATAGTGTAGAAGAAAATAAAAATTTTAAAATTGGTCCAAGCAATCCTTTAATAATTGAACCTGGGCAAAAGAATATAAAAAGAATAGTGATTTTTCCTAAAAGAAATTTTAATTTCATAAAACTTAATTTAAAAAAAATAGAAAAACTAGAAGGAATACCCAATCTTATTAGTTATTATGAGTTTGATTCTAATTTAAAAAGAAAAGATATAGGAAAAGTTTATCTTGAGGTTAAAATCCAAAAATTAAAGTATTGGATTCATAGGTATAAAGGAATACAAGCTTATATTTATAATTACAATGATGAAGAATGGCAGAGTGTTAAGATGGAAAAATATTCTGAGGATAAGAAATATTTTTATTATAAAGCTTATTTAAATTCAAGTGATAAGATTGCTGTTGCAGGAATAAAGTAATTACTGCAATTTTTTGTATATAAAATTAGTTGATTTCAATTGCTCGGGCACTTGTAGTTCACTTTATTCTATTCTTCTCCTGAAAATTTTTCTTTGCTACCTTTGTTAAATCACCTAAAACAAAGAGAAATAAATTAATTGCTCTGCGACTAATTCTACAATAATTTAATATTTTTATTTAGTTGGCTACCTTCTTATTTTTAAATTTTCTTTTGGTGATTTTATTAAATTCTGATAATGTTCTAACTTTTTGGGAATAATAAAAGTTTAAATAGCTTGAATATAATTTATTTTTGTAGGGGCATTAACTTCGGTTTTTGTTGAATACTTCGGTATTCTTTCCCTACACCTTTTTTTTAGGTTTTTATGTTTGCTTTTTACTGTTGATTTTTTGAATTAAATATTTAAATAAAAATAGTTGTTATGCAAGACTTCGTTGAGTAGCACATAGTATCTTATTTTTTTAGAAAGGTTTTTATTAAGGCTTGTAAAATTATGCTTTTTATAAGTTCTAATAATTTCAATGTATTAAACTTTTTATAAAATTGATATAATTAAATTTAAATAGGTTCTTTAATTTTGTTTTTTATGAAGAGGAGAAATTTTAGTTTTATTATATTGTTTTTTGTTTTTGTTACTTTTAGTTCCTCTTTAATTTCTGCAGTGGATAATTTTGATGTTGCAATATCTAATTCTGGAAATTGGGAAGATGTTTATTCAACTATGCTTTTTGCAAGTTTAAATAATGCAGATGCTGAATTTTTAGTAAGTACTGCACATGGTCCAGTTTTATTAAATGATATTTCAAAAAACAAAAAGATTTTATTAATTTCAAGTAAGAAAAATAGTTTTGTTTTTAATTATCTTGACACAATAAATGCACGAGGATTTTCAAATCCAGAAGAGATTAAAGTTGATTCTGCTAATTTAGATTTAATTAAAGAACTTCCTGATATTAAGAATTTTATAATTGTAGGTGATGAATATGGATATAATGCAATAGCAGTTGCAGATTATGCTAAATTAACTAATTCTTGGGTTTTTTTGGCAAACAGGGCGAATATTGCAGAAATTTCAGCTATTTTGTCTAACAGGCAGGTTGATAATGTTTTAATTTATGGTTATGTAGATAGAGAAGTTAAAGATGCTCTTGCACAATATAATCCAGAAATTATTTTTACAGGGGATAAATTTGAAGATAATGTCAGGATTGTTAAAAAATTTTTAGAAAAAAAATCAACTAAGCAGGTTGTT
>CAZBAB010000016.1:0-1714 GCA_964489815.1 Candidatus Woesearchaeota archaeon
GCAGAATTCTTCAAGAGTATAAATATTGCAGTTTTCACATTTTTTTAATTTCATTTTTCTTTTTTGTTTCTTCCCAAGGGAATACAATCCAACTATCTTTGCTTTTTTTCCAAGCTACAAAATAATCTGGTTTTGCTTTTGTCCATTTTGTGTTAAAAATTGTTGCAATTTTGTTTGGTTTATAATTAATAAGTGTTTTTCCTGTATCAGAGATATCATCTATGATTAAACTTTTTTTTGTTGGAGATAACAAGAGAGGCAGATTTAATTTATGGGATAAAATAACTGCAGGAGGCAAGCCTCCTCTCGGGATTCCATAAATTCCATCAAACTGTGAAACATCTTTTTCAATAAGTTTTGCTAATTTATCAAGAAATTTTATGATTTGGTTCCAGTCATAATAAATTCTTTTTAACATTTTATTTTAAATTCAGCACCTTGTTTTTTTGATAGTTTTTCTATTTTTTCTAAATCCTCTTTTATTTTTTTATCTGCTTCTTTTAAATTTTCTGCACTTGCTTTAATCATGTATTTTCCTGCTGATAAATATTTTATTTCTGTATTTTTTACCTCTCCTAAAATTTTTTTAATTATTGCTATCCCATTTTCTTTTAAACTTGTTAAGAAAAATTCTTTTTTTAAGAAAACTTCTTTTTGTTTTTGTGATTTGATAATCTCTAAAACTTTTTTAGCATCTTCTTTTCCAATTAATTTTTCTAATTTTTCTGGGTTATTTTTTGCTTCTTCTATAAATTCATATACCTCTTGTTCTTGCTCTATTTTTTCAATAATTTCCTGTGCTTTTTCTTTCAAAATTGTTTTTAAGATATTAATGTAACTTTTTTCTAATTTTTCTTGTTCAAGCACTTCTTTTTGTTCTTTTTTTGTAACCCTTCTTAATGATAATTCAGTCATTCCTGTTCCAATTCTTAGAACTTTGCATATAATTTTCTTTTTTGGAACAACATACTCTCTTAAATTTCTTATTCTTCCTGGAGCTATCTCGCTTAGAATTATTGTGCCTTCCCCGTCTCCTTTTATTTTTACAAATACAGAAGTTCCAACTATTCTTTCAACTGTGCACATTACAATATCCCCTACTTCTAAATTTGTCATAAGATATAAAGAAAAAATGTGTTTTTAAGATTTCTTATATTCTAACTCTTTCAATTTCTAATTGTTTTTGTAGATTTGTAATAAATTCTTGTTCTTTTTCTTGTAAGATTATGCCCCCTGCTGCTGATTTGTGCCCTCCTACTTCTCCTCCAATTTGATGAATTATCCTGCTTAGAATTTCTCTTAGGTTTTTATTTGCTTTTCCAACTATCCGCGAGGAGATTTTTATTTTGTTTTCATAATAAGCCATTGCAGTTATTATTGTTCCTTCTTTGTAGGTTGGGGAATTTGAAAGAATACTTGTTATTGTTCCTATAATTGTGTCTTTGATTTTTTCTTTTGCATTAATTATTGTAAAATCTTTTCCTTTGATTTTCGGAATTTCTTTTGCAGTTTTTAACCCCTTTAAAATTTCTTGTCTGTGTTTTGCATGGAGGGTTTCTGCTCTTTTTTTTACTTGTGGTATTTCCATACATAAAGCAATTGCTATTCCACTTTCCCCATGTCTTGAACATGCATTTATTTTTGCAGATATTTCTCTTGCATCTTCTAATTTATTATAAAATTTAAAGTTGATAATCTCATTGTCTTTTACATT
>CAZBAB010000016.1:1724-7953 GCA_964489815.1 Candidatus Woesearchaeota archaeon
AAAATTTTATTAAAAAAATATCTCCTACGAAATCTTTATATTTTGCTTTTGGATTTCGTAGCATTATTGAGGTTGTTAATTTTTTCATTTCTTTTTCATTTAAATCTATTAGGCTTTTATATTTTCCATTTTCTGGGGTAAGTCCAACCTCTCTTAATAATTCTAGTACTCCTTCTTGATTTCCTGTTACTCCAGGTATATATGGCTGTGAAGAATATTCAAGTGTTCTATTTAAGGGCCTTGTTGCAGGATAAATTAATAAGCCTCTTTTTCTTTGAATTTCTCCGTCTTCAAGAATTCCATGATTTAATTTGTCTATTTCCTTTTCAAGAGTATCTCCTATCATTCCTATTACTGCGAGCTTTGCAAATTCTTTATTTGATTTGTCTAGTTCCTTACAGAAAAGGTAAGTTAATCCTGATGCACTTATTTTTTGTTTTGTTGAGCATATTTCTGGATTAATAATTTCTATTTGTTTTGGGATTTCCCCTTCTATTTCATGATGATCTATTACAAAAACTTTTTTAAGCCCTGTTTTTTCAATTTCTTTTAGACTTCCTGATGCAAGATCTAAAAAAATAGTTAGTTTTTCTTTATCAAGTTTATTTATAAATTCTTCATTAAGGCTTTTTACAATCTTTAAGCTAAATTTTTTATCTAATTTCCTTAAGCTTTGAATCATTATTGCAGCAGAAGTAATTCCATCAGTATCAAAATGAGAGATTATTTGAATTTCTTGGTCTTTTATTTCTTTTTTAAATTTTTGAGCTAAATTTCTTATCCTCTTTTTTAAATTCATTTCTTTCATTTTAATTAATACAAGAACTTATTTTTTCTTTTTGATTGGAATCTTAAAATATAATTTAAGACGTCTTAATTGCGCAAATACTCTATCTTTTTCTCTTTTTGCTCTTTTATCTTGTTTGTTATTCTCATAATGCTTTTTTATTCTTTCTAATTTTTCTTCAAGATTCTTTATATCTGGATTGATGTATTTATCTCCGAGAATTTTGGAGATTTTCTCTTTATATTCTTTTGGATGAATTCCTTGTTGTCTTAATTTTTCTCCGATTTTTTCTGCAGTAAGTCCTTTATCTGCTAATTCATGAACTAATTTTTTATATTCTTCTTTACTTAATTTCTTAGATTTTGGTTTTACTTTTTTAGAAGTTTCAGTTTTTTCTGTGTTTTTCTTTTCCATGTTATATGGTTGGGATTTTTGTTTTTAAAGTTTGCTATGCTGGATTTCTTAGAAATAATTGTTTTTTATGAAGAAAGGTTTGTGTGTTTTTAGGAGAGAATTTAGGAATTCTAGGACTGAGGGTTATTAATTATCTTAAAAACCATTAATTAATTTTAGAATTTTTTGCCTGTCTTTTTCTTTTTTAAGCCTAAAATAAACTTTTTTTAATTTTTCCTGAATTTCCATTGCTTTTTCTTTATTGAAATTGTTTTTTGCAATCTTATATTCTCTTGCTAAATTAAAAATATATTTTTTATCAATTGCTCTTATTGTTTTTTTAATTGAAGGCATTATTTCTATTTTTAAGTCAGGGTTGAGTGCTGAATATAATTCTTTTATTTTCTGGTATTTTTCTTTTGCATCATTAAGATTATTTATTTGTAAATCTAATTTTATAGATTTTATAAGAGAAAAAATACTATATACCTCTGGATTTTCTATTAGTTTGTTTCTTTTAAGATATTTCCTCACAAAAATTGTTATTGCTGAGATAATTATGATTATTAGGAACCAAAAAGCAAAAGAAGTTTTGAAATTTTCAAAATCAAGATTATCCATAATTGTTAATCCAATAATTGCTGAAGTAAATCCTGTTTTTTTTGCTTTGCCTGTAAAAATAATTGTGTCTGTTTTTTCCAATTCTTTTAAATTGATTTCAGGATTTATTAGTTTATATTTTATCTCGGGTTTTTCAAGTTTTTCAGAATTTATCTCAAAAATATGCTTTGTTTTTATTTCTTTTATTTTTGTCAAAAAACTTATTTTAGCTACTTCCTGAGAAATTGATTTAGGAATTACCTCTAAAAGCACATCATATCCTTGTGGTTTTTGTTTTATTTGCTTTTTTACTAAAATAAAATTTTCTGTTCTATTTGCATATTTTATTTTTATTTTTTTTAATTTAACATAAATTGACAATTGGTTTTGCAATTCTTTATTTGTTTTTGCTAGATTTTTTATAGAACCAGAAGTTTTAGTATTTGTTTCTTTAAAATATTCTCTTAACAAATCTTCCCAATTTAAAGTATTCCCGTTTTTTACATATTCATAAGTATCAATTACTTCAAATTCTTCTGGAAAATTATTTTTTATTTTTTCTATTTCTTCATTAAGTTCTTTAATTCTTTGCTCTCTTAAATCTAGGTTTGTAATATATTTTATATTATATTTTAAATCTCGGTCTATCTGCACTAATCTTGTCTGATAATATTTTATTTCTTCAATTAAACCCAAATCATTTAAAGCCTCTTTTTCATTTTCATCCCAAGAATTTTCTTTTGCAATAAAATCAGTTGTATTTTGTATTAATTCTTTTACTAATTCTTCTTTTTCATAATGCTGTGCTGTTGAATTTGTTTGATTTGAATGAGATGTTCCACTAAAAGAGACCTCAAAATATGCAACTTCTGAAGAATAATTAGAGAAGTTATTTATGCATTCCACTTCCCAAGCATAAGTTCTTTCATCAAAATCTTTTAATCCAATTTTAATAGATTCTCCTTGTTTTAATGTATTTAATTCAGAGGAGGTTAAGGTATGATTGAAAACTTTGTCTTTTTGAGAGATGTTGTGAGAGCAAAAACTCCATTCCCCTATACAAGTTGCATTGTATAATGAAAAATTGCAAGATTCTAGTTTATTGTTTTCTTTTACTTTAAATTTAAAATTAATTTGGTTTTCTTTTATTAATGCTTCATCTTCTGGATATAGTAATTCTATTTCTGGAGCATTTATGTTATCTTCAACTTGTATTTGATGTATAATATTAAAAGGTTCTCCATTTATCATAAATAGGATATTAAAAGTGTAATTTCTTGCTTGTTGATAAGTATGCTTAAATGTTTCTATGTATGAGGAACCAAGATTAGATTTATTTATTATGTTTCCGTCTCCATAGCTAATTAATATATAAGATATATTTTTTTGAGTTGCACTTGCATCAATATTTATAGAAAAACTAGTTTCTTGTCCAGCTGTTGTATTTTCTGGTATAATGATTTTTGATTCTGCAACATAAAATTTTTTTGTATCTTGTTGAAAAGAAGTGTTTTTTCCTTTATAAAATAAATAAAGAGTATAAATTCCTGCTTCACTAATTATTGATTCATTAATATTAAAAGATTTGCTTGTTGTTATTGAATAATTTTCTGTTTGTTGTCCAGAAGGTTTTTTAAAATAAAGAGTTATGTTTTTTTCTATATCTGATATAAAGTTTATTGAACTTGGATTTATTAATACATTATTTTGTTTGTCTAATAAATACATATTTTTTTTTCCAGTAATTTCGGGCAAGGTTTCATTTATTTGAAATTGCCCTGTTTTATTTGCAGATTTGTTATTAATTAAATCATAACAAGTATAATTCCAAAAGTATTTTCCATTTAGCAGAGGTTCATTTATTTGTATTGTTTGGTTTACTGTTGTATTTCTCCATAGTATATTGCTGTTATTTGATTTTAAGAGGAGAGAACAATTTAGATTTGATATGTTATTATAAGAAATATTAAATTTAAATTTAATTGGATTTATTGCTCTTGGAGGAGGAGAAATAAGGGTTGTAATATTTATTTCTTGTTCATTTGTTTCAGAAGTCTCTGAATTTATTATTATTTCAAATATCTGTTCACTTAAATGAGGAACTATCCATGAGATTTTGTCTATTAAGCCATTTTTGTTTTCATCATAGTATTTTATTCCTGTATTTATGAATTGATTTTCATTTTTCCAATAAATTTTAATGTTTTGTTTTTTTGCTTCTTTTTCTAATTTAGAATAGATTCTTAAAGATTCATTTAAATGTTCTTGGCTTGAAATGATTACTTGCTTGCCATTTTTTATTATTTTCTCTTGTTTTTTGATTTCTGGAAGATTTTTTAAAGAAGTATTTATTTCAATAACTTTTTCTCCTTTTTCATAAAATACATAAGCTATTTTTTTATTTTCTTGTTTTTTCTTACTAAAATTTGATTTTTGTGAATTTGCGTATAATGTTTTATTTTCAAAAGTTTTGTTTTTTTCTTGAATTTGTTTTTTTATAATTTTGGTGTTTTTAATGGGGATTTTCTCTATGTTTATGTATATTGCTTGTTTTTTTCTTGAATTTTTCTTAGTATTAATTTCTTTATTTTGTGAGGTTTCTTTTTCTTTAATTGTCTTATTTAATGAAATTTGTTTTTTACTTGCATTGGATTGTATTATGTTTTTTTGTAAATCTTGTTTTAGTTCTATTTTATTTTCTAAATGTAAATTTTTTTCTTTTTCATAGCTTTGATTTTTTAAAGAGGAGTTTGTGGAATTTATTATTGGAATAAAATATGCCATTAAAATAAAAATTACTATTATTGGGATTATTTTATTTTTTTTCATTTTTTCTTTTTCTTATTTTTTAATTTTAAATATCCTTCTTGATAAAGCCATAAAGTTATTATTTTTCCAGCAACATCCTGCTTATTTGTTCCAAGAAGCCCTATAAGATTTTTTATTACTTTTTCTTGTTCTTCTGTAATTGTGCATTTCAAAATAACAGATTTTAAATTAGACTTATTTTGTCCCTTTTTTTTCATATATTAGTATTATTTAGGCACTTTATAAGTCTTTCTTTTTTGCAATATATCCTTTGTTTTATTTCCTTTAATCTTGAATATTTCTCGGGGTTTTCATTAAGAAAATTTAAATATGTTGTATGAGTTTGATTAATATGGGTTTATCTATAAAAAAAAGAGGAGTTTTTTTAATTGGGATTTTACTTTTGATAGTTGTTGTTTTTGCAGAGTTTGCTTCAACTACAGAAGTTAATTCTAATTTGAATATTGTTAATTCTGTTCCTTTTTTAAACCAAAATATTCCAAATCAAACATGGGCAAAGAATACAAATCTTAGTGATGCCTTTTTTTTAAATGATTATTTTGTTGATGATAACGGGGATTCTTTGATATTCTATGCTTCTTCTGTGGATAATATAAGTGTTGTAATTAATTCTTCTTCCTCAGGAGTTTCTTTTTATCCTGATATAAATTTTACAGGGACAAGAACAATGTTTTTTTATGCTTCTGATGGAACTACAAATGCATCAAGCAATAAAGTTTATTTGAATGTTGGTTTGGATAATGAATCTCCAAAATGGTTTGAGCCTTCTATTTCTCCAAGTTCTATTAATCAAAATGATGTTGTTGATTTTTCTGTTAAATGGACTGATAATATTGCTTTGCAGGGATTTATTTTTTCAATTAATCAGGGTTCTGGATGGGTAAATTATTCTTCATCTTCTTTTAGTGGGATTTTAAATTATTCTAATTATTCTTTGCAAATCAGTGCTGCCCCAGAATCAACTGTTTATTGGAAAGTTTATGCTTGGGATACTTCTGGAAATATGAATGCCACAGATACTCAGGAATTTTCAGTTAATGCAGTGGATTCTAATAATGCAGAAGAGAATGCTTCAGATGAAGAACAAGATACTTTTGAAGAATTTTTAAGAAGTTTAGGATTAAATGTCCCAAAAAAACAGGATTTTACAGTTGATTTAGATTCTTTTTATGTTGAGGTTTTTCAAGGGCAAAAACAATCCATTTTTTTTAAAATAAAAAACACAGGAACTTCTGCATTAAGTTTTAATTTGTCTTTAAAAGGGTTAGATGGTGTTTTGTTTTTAAGTGAGGCTTTTTTTTCTTTAAGCCCTGGGACTGAGAAGGGGGTTTTATTAGATGCACGTGTTCCTTCAACTTTTTTTCCAGGACAATATCCTGCTTATCTTTATATTGTTGCAGGGAATATAACTAAGATAATTCCTATTTCTCTTATTGTAAAACCAAATGATGCCGAAATTGAGGTTAATGTGAATATCTTTGAGAAATACAAATTAGTTCATCCAGGAAAAGAAGTTAAATTTTCTATTGATGCTTTTCAAAAAAAATTTGCAACTAATTTAAGAGCTCAGCTTTATTTAGCAGTTAAAGATGTTAGAGGGAATATTTTTAATATGACAGA
>CAZBAB010000016.1:7963-9631 GCA_964489815.1 Candidatus Woesearchaeota archaeon
TATTACTCTTGAAGAATTTTTTAAAGAGAATTATTCTTTATTAGTTCCAGAAGACAGCCAGGAGGGAGAGTATATTGTTTATGCAAGAATTTTATCAGGGAAAAAGACAGGTATTGATGCAGATACTTTTGAGGTAGGTTATAGGTTTAAATTTGCAAGTTTTTTGAAATATGGTTTTTCTTTAATTATCCTTCTTATTGCAGCAGGTGTTTTTGTTTTTTTAGCTATGAAATATGAGAGGAATAAGAAAAAAGAGAGATTACTCTACTTGTATCTTTTGCTTTCAAAATTAAAACAAAAATTACTTGATGGAAATATTGCAGATGCTGCTGAAATTTATATAAGGCTTAAAACAGAATATGGGGAGAAAGTTCCAATGGATTTAATTAAGGATAAGGAATTTTTAAAAAAAGAACTCTTGCGTTTAAGTTCTATTATAAAAGATAATTCTCAAAAATTTCAGGAGCAAGAAAAAGGCAATGAAAAGGAGAGCATCAATAAAAAAGAAAATGCAAAGCAAGATAAAAGTAAAAAGATTAATAATGAAGATGGGGAAGTTAAAGGGGAAGATAAATCAAAAGAGAATATTAAAGAGCAAGGAGGTAAAAAAGAAGATGAAAGCAAATAATTTAATTATGATTTTTCTAATTTTTGTTGTTTTTTTTAGTTTGAACTTAAATTTTATTTTAGCAGATTCATTCGGAAAGCCAATTTCTACTCAAGATTATTATATTTCTAAAAGCAGCATTAATAGGACTATACTTTATGGCTCCTTTTTAGAAGATTCAATTATTATAGAAAATAAAAAAGATTCTCCCCTAAAAATAGATGTTTCTCTTTCTGGAAATATTGTTGATTATATAAGTTTGGAGAACCAAGGGATTGAGATAAGCCCTCATAATAGTAGTTTTTTATTTTTTAAAATAAAGGGAAAAGAATTGGGAAAAGTTTCTGGAATTATGAATCTTGCAGGGGATATAAATGAAAAGATAAATATTAATTTAAATACTGTTGAAGAAACTGATAAACCTTTTTTTGTTATTAAAACTGATTTACCAAAACAAAAGTTTACTAATAGAGAAAAATTAAAATTTTCTGTGTCTGTTAATTTATTAAGAGAAGGAACTAATGGTAGTTTTAATTTTACATATTTTTTATTAAATCCAGAAAATAAAACTCTTTTTTTGGGTAATGAAATTAAAAATGTTTCTTCTTCTTCTTTTAAGGAAATAAAAGAATTTGATTTTCCAAAAAATTCTGTTTTAGGGGATTATACTCTTTTAACTTTAGTGAAAGTAAATGATATTGAAGTAAATTCTAAATCTTTTTTTGAGCTTAAGCAATTTTTTCTTTTTATTAAATTATTTGGATTTTTACCTCTTTGGCTTCTTTTTTCAATTTTAGGTTTTTTGTTTTTCTTTTTTTTAATTGTTTATTTAATAAAGAGAAAGATAAAAACAGGGAAAAAATATAGTATGGAATTAGATAGGAATACTTTGCCTAAGAAGAATGAAAGTTCTTTGTTTTTGGGGAAAATTGCAGAAACAAGAAAAGAGGCTTATCTGGATTTGAATAATTTAAAAACTCATACTATTGTTGCAGGAGCAACTGGTGGTGGAAAATCTATTTCTGCACAGGTTATTGTTGAAGAAGCTCTTATGAAAAATA
>CAZBAB010000017.1:0-9623 GCA_964489815.1 Candidatus Woesearchaeota archaeon
GATTTATTATTTCCTATTGCTTTCTTTTTTTATAGATTTCAATTCTTTACTTTTTTCTTTTTTTGATTTTAAAAGCCATCTTACTTTACGTCTTTTCATAAACATATTTTTTCTGCATTTTGAAGAACAAAAATAAAGAACTGTTCCATCTTTTTTTACAAAAGTCAAACCCTTTGGAAAAGAATATTCTTTTTTACAATAAGAACATCTTGGCATTTTATGTATATGCCCCCTTTGTTACTTTTGAGCGAATCTTTCTAGCTTCAATTTCTGTTTCTCTAAGTAGTAAAATGTCTCCTATTTTAACAGCACCACGCACATTTCTCCTCATAACACGCCCCTTGTCTTTTCCTTCTTGCACCAAACATCTAACTTGAGTGATCTCCCCTCTAAAACCTGTTCTTCCTAAAAGTTCCTGAACAACTGCTGGAACAACCTCTCCTAAAAGTTTTTCACTGCCTTTAGAAGCTTTTTGACTTACTTCTTTTTTCTTTTGTGTTTTTGCCATTTTATTCTTTAAGTGATATTTCTAATTTAATATTCTTTAAAAATCTAAAAGAAGAATCCCCTAACTTTAGTTTTCTAATATCCCCTTCAAAGTTCCGTCTAAAAAAATCATCTACATATTTAACTACTGTTTCAACACTTGCCATTTTAATTATTTAATATTGGCAATATCTGATTCAGCTTCACCTGCTTCAACAATAACCACAGAAGAAGTTGCTACTGGAAGACCTGCTACAATCCCTAATTTTTGTTTGCTATCTACTTCAACACAAGGAATTTTCTTTTCCTTGCATAAAATAGGAATATGCTGAACAATTTCTTTTGGCTCAACATCTTTTGCATAAACAACTAATTTAGCTGTTCCCCGTTCAATAGCTTTGGTAACTTCATTAGTTCCTTTTTCAATCTTCCCAGATTTTCTTGCCTTTTCAACTATATTATATATTTCCATCTTCATGTCACAATTTAATTAGAACGAATCTCAATCCGCAAAGAGAGTTATGCATCTTTCAGCATTTCCCACTAAAATAACTCGCCTCACGAAAAATTCGTTCATTGGATAAATATTAAGGTAAATTTTGGTTTATAAATTTTGCGTAGGAAAATTTATAGCTAAAAATCTTTGATTTTTTGTGTTTCAGTGAGATTCTATGAATTTTGCGTAGGAAACCAATTAAGGTTAAGCATCCCATTCTTGGCCATGCATATATGCTTTTGCACCTACGACACCATCATATGCAATAATTTGAACTCCTGCCTCATTAAGAATTTGAACAGCATTTTTAAGTTCTTGTTGCCAACCTTTCCTTGTTCTTTCAATCATTTGCTTATGAACAACCAATGTTTTAATTCCAGAACTAATAATTGCATCTGCACAAGGAATACAAGGAAGCCAAGGCATTACCATTGTTAAACCATTTGTTTTAATACCTTTTTTAGCTGCTTTGTATATTACATCTCTTTCAGCATGATTTAAATAAATATGTTTGTTTTGCCCTTCAAATCTTTCTTTCACTTCCTTAACTCCAGGAGGCAAAACATTTTTCCCTTTTAAAATAATTTTTCTATTTTTAACAAGTAAAGCCCCTGTATGAGTAGAAGGATGATTACTTTTAGAAGCATATTTATAACATTCTCTAAGTAAATTTTTATAAAAATTATTCTTTGTAACTTTAATATTTTTTAATTCTTTAATATTCATAAAAAAATTAAAGAAAAGATACTTTTAAATTTTACTTCCAAATAACATTAACATCATCTGTTCGCTGTCTGGGTTTAATATCAACCTTATCTAAATCCCTTGGCATGACTTTAACACCTGCCTTAAACATAATCCCCCCAAGATAAGCAATCATTGCACCATTATCAACCAACAAAGCTCGCTCAGGAACAAAAAACTTTGCTCCTCTTTCCTTACACATTATTTTTGCCATTTCTTGTAAACGCGAATTACAAGCAACTCCCCCACCCAAAAGCAATTCTTTTTTTCCAGTATGAGCTAAAGCACGTTCAGCAGTCTCAACCAGCATTGCAAAAACAGTTTCCTGTAAAGAATAAGACAAATCCTCAAGGTTATATTCTTTTTTTTCTAATTTACGACGGAGATTTGTCAAAATCCCAGACAATGCAACATCCATTCCTTTAACTTTATAAGGCAATTCTATGTAGTTCTTTGATTTTGCAGCTAATTTTTCTATTTTAGGTCCTCCAGGAAAACCCAAACCAGCATAACGAGCAAAAACATCAATAAAATTACCAACTCCTAAATCCAATGTTTCTCCAAAAACTCTATACTTGCCTGCAGCATAAGCAATAACCTGTGTGTTAGCCCCAGAACAATACAATAAAACAGGGTCTTTTGCTCCAGTGATTCTACCAATCTCTAAATGAGCAACACAATGATTAACACCAATCAAAGGCTTATTTAATTTTTTAGCTAAAGTCTTTGCAAACTTCATACCCTCAATCAAACAAGGTGCAAGCCCAGGTGCTTGTGAAAATGCAATTGCATCAATCTTGTCTTCTGCAATCCCTGCCTCTTCTAAAGCTTTTCTATAAACTTGCATACAAACTTTTCTATGGTGCTTTGCAGATTCAATCGGAATAATTCCTCCAGATTTTGTTGTATACATATCCCTAACATTTGACAAAATTTTTCCATTATCTACAATACCAATACCAAAAGTGTGTGCTGTTGATTCAATTCCCAATATCATTTACTCAAATCCTCCCAGATTTTATTAGCTTTTTTATAATCCTCTATAACCCCAATATCAAAAAATCTTCCTTGAACAACAAAACCAAAAATTTTTTCTTTTTTACTAAAATATTTAATTAAATAACCCAAACCCTCACTATTTAAATTTTTATCAAGATAATTTTTAATTTTATTTAAAAGAAATTTCGGATAAAGATACAATGCTAAACTTATTATGTCTGTTTTAGGATTTTCAGGTTTTTCTTCAAAACTCACAATTTGTTTAGATTTTAACTCAACCACTCCAAAACGTTTAGCTTTTTTCTTAGAACCCAATTTATAAACAGCATTAACAATATTATTATTCTGTTTAAAAAAATTAATAAAAGGCTTTAAAGAAAAATCAAATAAATTATCTCCAGCAACAATCAAAACATCATCCCTAATATTTTCTTTTTCAATAGCAAACCACAAATCCCCTATCCCTCCTGACCTTACTTCATTATTATTAGTCCCGTCATTTAAAATCTTTATATTTTTTTCAAAAGAATCCTTATACTTATCTAACCACAATTTAAAATTTTTAAAAAATTTATTATTAGAAACTATAATAATCTTTTTTATATCTCCAACCTCATTAATCTTTTCAATAATATAATTAAGAAGAGGCTTATTTGCAATTGGCAAAAGTGCTTTTGGTTGATTTAAAGTTAAAGGATAAAGTCGAGTACCATATCCCCCGCATAAAACTATAGCTATCATTAAAAAAATAAAAAAACAGTTTATATAAAACTTATTAAAAATAAACTCCTTTAAATACTCTCTATCTCTAACTTAGAAACCTAAATTTAACCTCAATTTCCCAACATCAATACATAAAAAATTATTAAAAAATTAAAACAATAAAACTATAGCAGCACAAACCTAACGCTTTTTCTTTTTCTTTGTAGCTTTTTTCTTAGTTACTTTTTTCTTTTTTACTGCTTTCTTTTTTACTGCTTTTTTCTTTTTCTTTTTTTTGCCACCTCTTGACATCTTTGCTTCACATACATTTCCTTTTCCATCAACATAGTAAAGATATCCTGGCTTTCTTTTAACAACCGCTTTCTTGATTATTTTTCCCATTTTGTTCACCTCCTTTCATCAACACATAAATAAGTTAGTATAATAAAATTCTTTTCCTATTTAAATCTTTCTAATTCCCGACGAGAAGTTTAATCTTATCGTCATATTTTTTAGATATTGGGACTTCTATTAATTTTTTCCAAGACTTTTTACAATTAATATAATTTTGAAAAGGCTTTATTCTTTGAATTTTCAAAACATTATTATTTCCATCAACCCAAATAGCAAGGAAATCAAAAAACACAAACCAAGAATGAATTCCATCTAATTTTGGATTATTGGATTCATAAAGCAAAATAGGAGCTTTCTCCCTTGTATAAAACATCAAACCCCGAAACATCTGAAAAAAACTTCTATTAACAACATTTAAACAAATCTTTTTTTTATTTAATATTATACAGATTTTCTTTCTTTTCATTTTTCATTTTTTTAAATTTGTTATACATAAGATTAACATTTTTTTGAGTAACATAATCATGGTGCTTAAATCCCCCTCCAAAAGTTTTTGGAATATGCATGAGTTCATGTATAATTACTTTTAATTGCTCTTCTTTATTTAATTTATCAAACCTTTCTGATAAAAATTCTAAAGCATAAAATGCTTTCATTCCCATAGCTTTTTGCATTAATTTTCCAAGGGCATGACAACGGGCAATTGTTCTTTTAGAAGAACTTCCAAAACTTCTAAGACAACTAAGGTGGTCTATTTTTACATGTGGAAATAAATATGCACATAATTCCTCTGCCTTAAGCTGTAAATCAGGAGCAAATTCATATCTCATAAAAAAATTACAAGAAAATTATTTATATAACTTTGTTCTCCTCAAAAGATGATAAACAAGATAAAACCAAATGTTTGGCAACTTTATTTTAAAAATTTTGGCTCTTGTGTTTATGTAATTAAATTAAAAAAAGACTTAATCCTCGTTGATACTTCAAGCAAAGAATGTAAACAAGAATTATTAGATGATTTAAAAAAATTAGCAATTTCCCCAGAAAAAATAACAAAAATAATTTTAACTCACCATCACTATGACCACATAGAGAACATACACTTATTCAAAAACGCAAAAATCTATTCAAGACAAAATATAAATGAATTAAAAATTCCAGAATTCAAAATTATTCAAACACCTGGACACACTCAAGACGACATTTGCATTCTCTATGATGATATTTTATTCTCAGGAGATGTAATTTTCAACAAAGGATACATTGGAAGAACAGATTTTCCAGAAAGTAATCCTTATGAAATGCAAAAATCATTACAAAAAATAAAAAACCTAAATTATAAAATTCTATGTCCTGGGCATTTAATCTAACTCTTCAACAACTTTGTTCCTAGAACTAAATCCAGATTTAATCCTAAAATTTTTTCCAAATTCTTTTTTTAAAAATTTCAATAAAACCTTATTTGCTCTTCCATTAATTGGCTTTTCTTTTAACCACACTTCATAAAAACCCTCATCAATTTTAGAAATTTTTTCTTGTGAAGAATTAGCATGAAGTTTTATTTTTATCATATAAATAAAATTATTTCTTAATTTTTTTTGTTTTTTGTTTTTTTAGAACCTTAGAAGACTTTTCATTAAGCTCTTTTTCAGCTTTCAATTCCAACTCTAATTCTTCTTTTCTTTTTTGAATTAAATAAACTATCTGCCTAATAATTAAATAAAAAATAAACACAATAAGTAAAAGTGCTACAATTATAATTAACTGAAATACTAAATGATTTGAATAAATTTCTTCCCACATAAATAAAAAAATTTTTTAGAGTTTAAATATCTTACTAACGTGTAATAATCTCCAAAGCATCTCTGTGTTTAAGTTTATAATCTTTTCCTAGAATCATTTTTGTTTTTGCATTAATTGCTTTAATAAAATTTTTCCCAAAATCAGTATGCAAAAAATAAGCAAAATCCAATGCAGTAGAACCAGGAGGCAATAAAAAACAATCTGGCAAAATGTTACCTTTTGAATCTTCAAGTTTATGCGCACCTGCAGGAAAAATAGCTAAATAACCTAAAACATCAAAAACAGCATAATTCAAAATTGCCTGAACACCTGTGCCTGTTTCATATTCATCTAAAACATTTTTCTTAATTTTATTAAGAGCAGCTTTTTGTTCCTCATTCAAATCCTTAATTATTTTAAAATCACGCTCCCCAGGAACATATTCAATCATTCCAGCTTTTGCAGCCTGCCTTAATGCCAATTCAGAATCTGCTGAACATGGAATAATTTTCAAATCTGGATGCTCTTTGGAAACCTTTTCATAATTCTTTTTGCCCTCAGCCAAATCAATTTTATTCGCAGCAATAATTAAAGGCTTACTAATTTTCCTTAATTCAGAAACAAATCTCAAAATCTCTTTATTTGTCCAAGAACTATATTTATCATTTAAATCCAATTTCAACAAAGCTTTTTTAACCTGCTCTTCATTAACTTTTAATCCTGAAAACTGATTTGCAACAGCTTCAGAAAATTTAGTTTTTTCCTGCTCAATCTTTCTTGAAAAACTCTTCCAGACTTTCATAAAAATATTATAATACCATTTATCTAATTCATCTTCTAAAAATTTAATATCCTCCATGGGATTATGCCCTCTTGTTGGCTTTCCCTCACTATCTGTTGTTCCAGAAAAATCTACAATATGAATAAAAACATCAGCCTGCCGTAAGTCATCTAAAAATTGATTTCCCAAACCTTTTCCTTCAGAAGCTCCAGGAACCAAACCTGCAACATCCATTAAATCAATTGGAACAAATCTTTTATGATTAATACAAAAACCATGATTGGGATTGCACTGCGTATTAAATTCTTTATCAATACAATCTACTTTTACATACCCTACTCCATGATTGGGTTTAATTGTTGTAAAAGGATATGACGCTATATCAACCTCTGCAAGAGTTGCTGCTTTAAAAAAAGTAGATTTACCTACTGAAGGCTTTCCAACCAATCCAATTAACATAAATAAATATCTCTAAAAACCTTTAAATATGTTATTAGATATCAAAAACTATGAGCCTATAGCTCAGCCTGGTTAGAGCGCTGGTCTTATATGACAATAATCCATTAGGGTTATTTTCTCTTGGATTTGTCTAAAAGAGGACTTAAAACTCCTTAATTAGGCTTCAAGAAGTCTAGGAGAGCCAGAGGTCCTGAGTTCAAATCTCAGTAGGCTCATTTTTTCTTTTTAGAAACTTAATAAAAAAAGATTAAATAGTCACAAGTAAATTAAAATAAAAAAATATTTTAATACAAACCCAACAGTAATTAAATTTCTCGCAGTCTTAATAAATACTACTTTTTGCATAAAGCAAGAACATAAGAACCATCTTTTGAAACTGCAAAAATAGGCACATCAAAATACATATTTAAAAAAGTCTTAAAATTATTCTCATCATATTTATAGGAAACTGCCACAATAATCTGGTCCCCTTTCTTAAAAACAATTTTTTTATTCTGAAATTTAATCTCTTTATCCTTTTTCAAGACATAAAATGCTTCAATACGGGAATTAATAAAACGAACTTCATATTTAACATCTTTTTTTGATAAACCAAGTTGCTCAATTATTTGTACTAAAAAATTGTGTTGCTCTTTTATATTATAAGACCTCAAAATTTCTTCTCTATTTTTATTATTTAAACCATTTCCAATTAACACCCAATCTCCTTCTTTCATGCTGCTTCTAATTTTATAAAGTAATTCATTAATCTCAAAATTTCCTAAAGTATTCCCCAAAAGCAACATAAAATGTTTTTTATATTCCCCAGAACGAAGTAAAGAACTTATATTTTTTAAATTTTCAAAATCAGAAATATTCCACTGAAATTTTATAACATTTTTGACCCCTCTTTTTTCTATCCTATCAAGTGCCTTTTCAACCATATAACTACTTATATCAATAGGACAATATCTTAATTTAAATTTATCTTTAAAATAATCAATAAATAAAACTGCTTTTTTTCCATCTCCACAACCCAAGTCAATTATATTTAATGGTTTTTTTCCAAGATGCGAAGCAATTTCCCTAAGGTTTTCCTTGATTAAAAACATTTCTTTATCAATAATATCCCTCTTATACTCTGAAGAATTTTCTAGATTAAGAAATGCCTGAGATTGTTGTGGAGTCAAATACCAAAGTTTAGAATCAGCAAGATTCCATACGCGGGTTTTACCTTCCATAGAATAACCCCGTTTGATTAATTCATTAAAAATCAAGTCATTTACAAAAGATTTTTTCTTAAATATCATAAAATCAATAAAAATAGTGCCTTTTTATGTTTTGCGTTTTACACATAAAAAAAGTTTTATAGTAGTTTTAGAATAAATTAAATACTATGAAATTCTCCATAAACCTCATTTTTATCCAGTCTTTCCTGAGTAAGAACAAAAGAAGACTTAGATTCTTCCTGTAGAATAAAATGCTCCATTAAAAAATTATAACCCTGCCCTTTAATATATTCTCCAATTAACCAACCCCCTTCTTTAATCCTTAACAATGAACCATTAATTTTCTCAAATCTCTCAATCTCTAAAGAAGAAACTTTTTTACCTCTTCTATTAATAAAATATAAAATCATATTTTCTTTAATCTCCTCAAGACTTTTAATAGGTTTTATACCTCTAAGTTTACTTGGGTCTTTTTTATTTTCAAAAACAGCTAAAATAAAATCTTTAAGTTCCATTTTATTTAAATAAAAAAAGTTTCTATTTATAAAAATTTATATAAAAATCCCCCAAAATAAAACATAATCAAAAACCCAAAGCCCTCATTAAAAATACCATGCCCCGACCGAGATTCGAACTCGGGTCACAGCCGTGAAAGGGCTGCATACTTGGCCTCTGTACTATCGGGGCAGAAATTAAAACAGCATTTATTTTATAAACATCACAACTGATTTTTACTTTTAAACCTTACTATAAACAAAAAATTCCTAAACCCTTTTTATAAAAATTTATAAATCAAAAAAAATTATTAATTCCATGAAAATAAAATTTATTTCAATATTCCTTCTTGTAATATTATTTTTACAAATAGCAAGTGCAACAGAAACAAAAGTTACAATAAAAACCTTAGCATATGGAGAAGTTCAATTAACTGCTTATAAAGATTCAAGCAAGGAAGTTCTTTATCATGTAATAAAAAAGGCAGATAAATATGGAGATTTAGAAGTAAATTTTGATGTCCCTAATGATTATTATAAATTACTCATTTATGTAAGAAAAAATAATAAATTCATAGATGAAAAAGGTTATTTAAAAAATAATCTTGAAGCAGGAAAAAATTTATATGTTCAAATCTTGCCTCCTGGAGTAAACCCTCTACAAAACCCCAACAAAGTAGAAAATAAAACTAAAAAAAATCAAACAATAGAGAAGATAAATATCCCACAAAACAATCAAACTAATATCCCTGAAAAATCAAGTATTAAATCAAATGAAAAAAATAACAAAAATAATTTTCTTGGATTAGAGCTTATGCAATTAATATATATAATAATAGCAATTATTTTATTAGTAACAGCAGGATTCTCTATATATAAATTAAAGAAGAAAAAGAGAAAAGAAATAAAAATTGTAAAATTAAGTGAAAAGAAAAAACAAGAAAAAGAGAATGAAGAAGATGAAATAAAAGAAATTGAAGAGCAAATTAAAGAGCTACAAGATAAGGTAAAAGAAATTAAGGAAAAAAGAGGCAAATCAAAAAAAGAAAAAGAAATAGAAAAAGCAAAAAAAAGACTTCTTGAAGATGAAAAAAGATTATTAGAACTTAGAAAATAAT
>CAZBAB010000018.1:0-9474 GCA_964489815.1 Candidatus Woesearchaeota archaeon
TTTTTGTTTAGTAAAGGCATAGCATTTAAGAACTTTTTATGAAGAATTTTTGCTTTTTTCTTTAAAGATTTGTCTGCAGGATTTTTTAAATATCCTTCGTAAATCTTTATTAAATTCTTCTTTAATCTGTCATAATAGTCTAATTCTTTTTGTCTTTCCTTTTTGAACCTTTCCATAAATTGAGGATATTTTTTTCTAATCTCTGACAATATTTTTCTTTCATGTTTATTAACTTGTTTCTTTATCATGATTCCATGAAAATGCCAATATATGCATTCTTCATCTTCATTTTCAACATAATGAACTGCGCAGTAAGTATGAGTACCTACCTTAATATCCCCTTTTCTTCCACAAATTTCACACTTTTCCATATTAAGAATTAGAATATTTTAGTTTTATTAAATGTTACGGCGCCGACTCCGACTCTTCGGGATTTCTTCGCTTCGCTCAGAACCGGTTGCATCTATCCCTCGTCCTCAGCCTTCGGCTTCGGAGAATATAACAGGAATTTAACGAGAAATGGCTCGGCTCGCCATTTCTCCAAATTTGATTTTCCCGCTCTGTTTCGCTTCGCTTCGGAAACTTCGCCTAATCCCGATGTTATATTCAATCCGCCTCGGACGCCATTTTCAAAAGTTTAATAAAGAAATAAACTTATTAGATCATTATGAAGAAAAAATCTAAATCATTACAAGAGATAGAAGATTTTTATATAAGGCTTGGTTATAGAGGAAATAAACTCAGAGAGGCTTTATCGAAGGATAAAGAACATAAAAAATTATTGGATAAGAACAATAGATTTTGGAGTGGAATATGCAAAAAACACAAAAGCTGAAGCCAAAATATACAAGTTAAATTATGATTTTAGCTCGGCGCCCTGAACTCTTCGGCTTACTTCGTAAGCCTCGCCACTTCGTGGGCAACTAACAGCAAATATGCGGTTTTGCAATCAAAGATTGCTTCACCCAAATTTGAGCTTCGCTCAAACTTCGCATATTTGCGATATGTTAAGTGAAATAATTTTTAGTGGCTAAAAAGTTGATAAAGGGGGCTTTTTAAAATAGCAAACTTTATTAAATATTTATAATCTTTATTTATGATATGAGTCAAATTTCAATAAATCAACTAATCACAAAGATTAAAGATGGAGAGTATGTGCTTCCTGATTTTCAAAGGGGTTTTGTATGGAATAGAACTAAAGTCAAAAAATTGATGTCTTCTTTATTTAATAATTATCCTACAGGAACTTTATTAATATGGAGTACAAAACAAAACATAAAATTAAGGGGTAATAAAGTTTCAAACGAAGGAGTTTATACAAAACTGATTCTTGATGGTCAACAAAGATTGACAAGCATATACACTATTTTAACAGGAGAAGAACCTCCTTTTTACGAAGGTAGAAAATTAGATTTAAACCTATATTTTAACTTATTTGCCACTAATGATGAAGAAAGATTTAGTTATTGGCAACCTGTTAAAATGAAAGATTCTTTAGAATGGATTAATGTAACCGATTTTTTTAAGAACTATTCTGATGCAGGAGATTATATTGAAAAAATGCATGAATCAGAAAACCCTCAGATAGCAGAATTTTTCAAGCAAAATGGAACTAAACTACTTAAAATCTTAAATAAATTAAATAAGATTAGAGAGTATACCTATTATTTAGATGAAGATAAACTTAAGCCAGATATGGAAGTTTCTGAGGTAGTCAGAATATTCAATTTAGTTAATAAAGAAGGTAGAAAACTTAGTGAAGCAGATTTAGCAATGGCACATATATCTATGGTCTTACCCAAAATAAAAGATGAATTTAGAAGAGAATTAGAATTACTAAAATCGAGAAATTTTGAATTTGAATTTGATTTTTTAACGACATGTTTAAATGGAATTTTGACAGGAAGAGGTAAATTTGATTCTATTTACAACAAGTCAGATTCTGAAATCCTTAAGGCTTGGGAGAAAACGAAAAAAAGTGTAGAATATATAATAAATTTCTTAACTTCGCGTGCATTTATTGATTCATCAAACAAATATGAGTTAAAAACACAATACCTACTAGTTCCTTTAGTTGTTTATGTTTCAAAAAACAATTATGGATTTAAAAATGAGTTTGATCTAAAAAAAGAGTTATATTGGTTGTATAATGCCATGATCTGGGGCAGATATACAAGAAGAGGTGCAAGTTCTCCTTTGGAACAAGATATAGTAACAATCTCAAAAACAAATGAAATAGATTCACTTATAGATAATCTAAGGCGTGAAGTTAGAGATTTCAAAGTTAAGCCGTCTGATCTTGAAGATCTACCTGTTAATAGTCCTTTTTTCAATTTAGCCTTTATAATAGCTAAAAGTAAAGGCGCAGTTGATTGGTTTAATGGTGTAAAATTACACACTAATTTAACGGGAAAAACTTATGAATTAGAGAAACACCACATTTTTCCAAAAGATTTGCTAAAGAAAAATAATCTTTTTAATACAAGAGAACAAAAATCTACTGCAAATAGTCTTCTAAATCGTGCATTTTTAACCCAGAGAGCTAACTTAAAAGCATCTAATAACAAACCAGAAATTTATCTAAAGGAAATTCAGAATAAATATCCTGATGCATTAGAACAACAATTTATTCCTTTAAATGAAGACTATTGGAAATTAGATCATTTTAAAGATTTCTTAAGATTAAGGGCAGAAATTATTGCAAGATCAATGAATGAATTTTTAAATAGTTTAATAGATCAAAAAGAGGAAAAAATTGATGTGTTAGAAATAATTCAAGAAGGAGAACATCAAAACTTAGAGTTTAAATCAACATTTATTTATAATATCCAACAAGATAAGCCAGATAAGAATATGAAATTCATTGTAATGAAAACCATTGCCGGTTTTTTGAATTCTAATGGGGGGGTTCTTTTAATTGGAGTGGAAGATAATGGGAATATTTTTGGATTAGAAAAAGATTATCAATTAAGTTTCAAACAAAATAAAGATAGTTTTTTAATGGAGTTTAGAAATAGTTTAGAAAGTTCATTTAAGGACATTATTATTAGAAGGCATATTGAGTATTATATAAAGAAAGTTAAGGATAAAGAAATATTAATTGTAAATGTTGAAAGATCGAGAGAACCAGTTTTCTTAAAAAAAGAGAATCAAAAGATTTTATTTGTTAGGAAAGGAAATAAAACTGATCCGATTACTGACCCAGAAGAAATTCATGAATATATTGAAGATAATTGGAATAAAGATTAGAAAGCCCCCTTTAAAAATAATCTATCCTTGTTTTTGTTTTAATTTATTATATTGTCAAACGCCCCTGAAAATTACTTGCTCCGTTTCACTCTGCACCCCGCTGCGCTTTCGCTTCATTACATTCCGTTCAGGGCACATAACAGCGATTAGGCGGAAAATTGCTCAGCCCACAATTTTCCCAAATTCTGCTCCGCTACGCTCCAGAAAAACTTCGTATATCCCTAACGTTAGTTGCAATCATTTTCAAGGGCTAAAAGGTAGAAACCAAAAGATTTACTCAGGATTATATTTTCTTAATACTTCATACGAATCAAAATGCTTTAAGTTGTATGTTTTAGAATTGTAAGTTCGTCCAATATGTACCCAAGATGAAAATCTTGTATTAGAGGGATCATTGTGAGGATTAGTTGTAGATAATCTCACTTTTTTTGGACCATAATCGTGGACATATCCTACAACTTCTAAATTATCTTGAGTATCTTTAAGTAAGATTATATCTCCAATATGCACTCCTTCCAATTTATCTACTAATGACATTTTGATTCTCCTTATTTTTAGTATTAATGTTATATTTATAAATCTTTCGGTCTTTACCACTTAAAAGTTAATAACTAATTTTTTTGTAGTCCAAATTATTCCATTAAAAACAATTTAAAGAATAAATACTTTGCAAAGTTCTTTAAAGGCCTTCTTTTAATTATATGGAATAGAGAGGTTATATCCATGAACAAAATAGATTTTTAAAATGTAAATTTATGATTAATTGTAGCAACTAAAAAATTAATGGCAATTTCTATGAATAAAGCCTGATTATTTTAACTGATTCTCAGAAAAAATATTGTGGTTTTTTTATTTATAAACCATGTTTCTAGCTTTTTTTATAAATTCATTGGATTCATTAATTAATTTATTAAACTCCTGAGGAGAAGGGAGAGGTTTTTCTCCATGCTCATATTTTTTATAAGCTTTTATTGTGTTTTTAACAAAATCAAGTTCTTCTTTATTTATGATTTCTTTTTTATGTAACTTTTTTAGATTATTTATAATCCTTTTTTCTTTTATCCCATCATAACCAAAAGCAAAAAGAATTGCTTGTGAAGCCTCTATAACAGATGAATAAATATTAGTGAAAATGGCTGATTTTTTTGAATTTATCTCCCTAAAGTTTTTGTCAATGTTCATAAACCTTTTAAGTAAAAACTCTTTTGTACCCACAAGATTACCTTCTTTTATGTTAATTTTTATTACTTTGATAAAACCAACTTTATCATAAAGAAGTTTACTATCCCTAATATTAATTAAGATCTTCTTATTATATTCTGCAATATTCCTAAATAGATCAGCAATTTCTATGGGGTATATTTTTACATAATATTTTTCTGAAAATTTTTTTATTTTTTTATTGAATTCTTTTTTCTCTTTTTTATTTAAATCTGATATCAATATATAGAATTCCTCTTTAATTATCCAAATTGATTTTATTTCTTTAAATTCATGTATTAATCTTTCTTTAATTTTATTTAAATTATTTTTTATTGACATTTTTATAAGATAAATCCATTATCATGTTTTCTATTTGGGAGTTAAAATTCCTTATTTTATTTGTATAATAATTAAGATTCTCTTCTGTGAATTCTGTTAGTGTTCCTTTGTTTATTTTTTTTTCAATATCTATTATCTCTTGGTAAATCCCTATATTTATTTTGTTAGAGTATTTCTTTTTTAACAATTTTAATATTTTATCTTTGTTGAATACTACTTTATTGTCAAATAATAAAAGAATTTGGGCGGCCTCTGTGGCTGCATTTGACAAATTAGATGCTGTTTCAAGTAAAAGTTTTCTATTTTCACTAATAAATTCTTCTGCTCTTTCTAAAAGTCTTTCTGCTATTTCTGTTTTGTTATAAATAACTTTTTTATTTGCAAAATTTTTTATTTCAGGTATTAATTTGTCTTTATCATAAATTATAATATTATTTCTTAAAGAAGTAATTAACCAAGGCTCTCCTTTGATAATTAGTTTCAACCAAAGACTTAGAGGTTTTAAGGGTTGTATGTGCAAGAGCAGTTCTTCTTTTTTTAATTTTTTAGATATTTTGTTAATTTCTTTTTTAATTTTTTCAATATCCCCCTCTTTCACATTAGTTGTATCATCAATTACAATTAAAATATCTATGTCATGCCCTTTCTTGATTTTTTTGGTGGCAGATCCATATAAATATATTAATTTTATAAGCCCCCCAAATTCTTTTAATAAATGTTCAAATTCTTTTTTAATTTTCTTATGAATCTTTTTTGTATTTAATCTTATCTTCTTTTTCATAATTTAAATTTTTTAACCTATTAGGAGGTGCTTTAATACTCTTTTTTATTTAGATTCCATATTTTCATATCCTTCGCCAATTGCTTTTAAAACTCTTAATATTTGGTTCATTTTTGGTGCAGAGGTTTTCTTGAGAGTATTAATCATTTTTTGATATTCTTCTTTTTTTTCAGGGTCTTTCTCTCCCTTTTTTAGTTTTTCTAATTCTTTAATACTTTTTTCTTTAGCTTTTTTGTAGTCGCTATCATTCATTGATTCATTAAATCCCTCTTTGAATTGGGATGCATTTTCAACAACATAGGAAACTGCTTTAAGAGGATCCTGGGATCGTTCTATTACTTCTGAAATATATTTTTCTTTAGTAAAAGGGGCATTATTTTCCTTTTTAGATTTAATAGAACCAGTAACATATCCTGTACTAAGACTATAAATTATTAAACCACCAAGTAGAGATAATACTCCTTTTTTTATGTTTTTTGGAAAGTCCTTAATTGTTGTTGCAACTTTTTTTGTTTTTTTTGAATAAGATGACAAATTCCTTTAGCTCCTTTTTTTAATTTTTTATTATAATTAAATTTAATCAAAACTATTATTTAAAGTTTTTGTTTGTTATTTAAAAAGTGAAAAAAGACTTAAAATTGACGAAGTCAAGAAGTGCTAACTAATTATGTTTTTAAAAAAAAGGAAAGTGCATATCTTTTATTTATTTAGATATCATTTCACCATCCACAAATCTGCACTTACTCTTCGGCATTTTTTCTTGCAGAAATCGTTGCACTTCGCTACGCCCAAATCCTCTCCTTCAGCTCCACGAGAAAGAATCAAACTTCGTTAAATCCCGATGTTAGTTTTAATTGAGAATGAATCCTAAAAATTAGAAGAGGCGAGATTTTATAATTTATCTGCTTCAATTAACTTAATTCTATTAGGATTTAAATCTGATAATCTATCAAATAGATTTGGATGATAATCTCCAAATAGGTGATCTAATCCACAAACATAAACAATATTTCCTGTCTGTTCTCTTAAAATTTGTTCTGAATGTTTATCTCTTATTTGATAAAACGCAACTAATTCTGCACAATCCTTTACTGAATATTCCATTAGTGAATATTCTTGTTTAATGTTTAATCTTGCGTTTTTTGGGGATAATCTAAGAAATTTTTCAATTTCTTGATTTAATGAGCTTTTAGGTTCGCTAGCTGCTCCTTCAAAATCAACTTTGTCAAGTTCTTGAGGATTATCACAATAAATAATTGGAATGTCATTTGAAGTAGAATATTCGTCGATTGCTTTATTTTCATAGTTTGTTGAAGAAAGCCATAATTTTAAAGTCTCATGATTTGCATTCGGAAATCGCTTTTGTGCATTGCTTAAAGTTTGCTCAAAAACTTGCGGATTAGATAAAGCTTTAATTAACTTAGAAGTTTCTTCAATCCCAATTACAGAGGATTTTAGATGATTTAATAACTTCCTTAATCTACTATGCCCTTCTAAATCCAAATGTGAAGTTCTAATTAAGGTTAACATATTACTACCTCTTAGTAATTAATAATATATAAATCTTTTGTTTCTTCTCCACTTGAGAGTTAATAATTATCTTTCAAAAACTGTGATGCTAAAGATATTTTCAACAGTAAAAAACTTTCTTTTTAAACATCCAGCACAACTTGGGCAACAAATTTGTTTTTTTGTTTTTTTATAAACATATCATTATAAGTCACAGCTTTTATATCAGAATTAAAATTATAATCTTCTGTAGAATCTCCATAAAAAGAGCATTCTAACTTAAATTTATTTGCATCAATTTTTATTTTGTTGATTTTAGATAAAACAATTTTCTTGCTGTCAAATAAAAATAAGAATTCTTCTAAAAAATTGTAAAGAAGATTTTCTAAGTCATTTCCTTGAACCTTAAAACTAAATAATTTTTTTGCCTTGACTTTCTGCTCGCAAATAGATTTAATCATAGCATAAGCACAATTTGAGAAGCATTCTTCAATTGTTTTTCCAAATGCTTGAAACTTAATATCTGCAGTATGTTCAAGGAATTTGTATTGTATCATAAAAAACTTATGTTAATTTATTATATAAAAGTGTGGTTGTATTTAAAGTTTAATTTTTTATTTCTTAGAAATTAATTTTTAATAGGTTTTTATTTTTTCTGTTATGGCTCCAACTACTGCTCCAAGACTTCCTCTAATTATCTTCTCTGATGCTGTTATATCTGCTAGGCAATTTTTAATTTATCTAATCCAACAGAATAATTTTAATTGTCTGAAATCCTGAGTATCTTTTGTAGAAGTAATGGCAATGGATTGAACATAAATATCTTTTTGTTTTTTAATTGAAGTGTAGCAGGATTCATTCATATAACATATCCTTCCTTTACATTTTAAATAATCTGGAGTTTCTTTTTCTATTTTTGATTTAACTTGTTCTAATCCTTGAGTTTCAAAGTCCTCCCATTTTATTGGGGGCTGTTGTGTAGTATTTAAAATAGATTCTCTTAATGTTTCATTTAATTCAATTTCTCTTAAAATATTAATTTCTTTGTTATAGATTTTAGCATAATTATTTTCTGTTTTTACTTGGTTTTTTTCAAGCATAATAACAAGAATCCCTGTAATTAAAAGAAGGGCAATTGCCATTTCAACTAATTTCATCCATGCTCTCTTGTTTTCTTTGAACTTCTTTATTACCACATCCATATTTTTAGCTTTCCAGATTTAATATTTGCTTTAGAATCAACATAAGGCATAATATACTCTTCTGAAAAGACATTTACACTAATATTCCCTGGGACTCCTGTTCTTATTTCAGTTCCATTTTCTAAGACAAAATCAAGAACAAAATCAGTATCAAAAGGAATTTTTAAATCTCTTTTTAACAAAATATAATTTGTATTATATTTTTTAATTAAATCTTCCATTTTATTCTCAAATACTATTTTTTTATATAATACTAATCCAAGAGAAGAATTTGGAGTACTACTTTGGCAATCATCGCTCCAAGATAATCTATCACTTGTGAAATTTTCCTTTGAATAAAAAATTTTTAAAAAACTTTGATTTCCACTCCAATTAATTGCTGTTCTTTCTAAGCCTGCACCATATAGTGAAATCAAAGAAGAAACAATGCTCCCATTCTCATCTTTTACTATGTATCCCATATTTTCATAATCAAATTCATTTGCAGGCAAAAATTTACTATGATTAATTAATAAGCAGTCATAATTGGACAAAGTAGTGTTTGTTATAGTTGCACTAACTAAGATATCTGATGTTTGGGCAATTATTTCTTTTTTTAAATATTCCAATAAATTATTTTTTGAAGGTTGTTTTTTTACAACAGGTTCTATAAGTGTATACATAAAAGTTAAAAAAATTATAAATATTACAAAAGAGAGCATCATTCCAATATGTGAGCCTTTTTTTTTATGCATGTAATCCTCCAATTATAGCATTAGCTCCTGTTGTTATTAAAAATGAAAAAAGCATTAAAATAAAAGAGTGCTTTATTCCATATTTGATATTTCCTTCTGCTAATTTTCCAATTACTAATCCACTAAAAAAGCCTTGAACAAGTAATAAATATAAGAAAATATTTGCTATTTCAATAGGGCTTATTGCTCCTCCACCCCCTCCTCCCATGCCTCCAATTCCTATATCTCCAGCTTTTGTAAGCCCAGAAAGCATGGGGAGAATTTGAAATTGCATAACCAACATAATAACAATAAACACCCCAAATATAATATACCCCTGAACAACAAGTGTTGAAACTGCAGCTTTTCTTTCTTTTTTTAATTTATCTGAAGTATTTACAGCATGAGTTACTGATTCTAAAATTTGTCCAATATCTCCTCCTGCTCTTTCTGCTTCTCCAATTAAGGTTATTGCTCT
>CAZBAB010000019.1:0-9231 GCA_964489815.1 Candidatus Woesearchaeota archaeon
AATTTTTGGAAGAGAAGAAGTTACATCATATCTTCTAAATCTTTTATTTTTCCAATATGCTTCTTTTTTTAAGAGTTGAGGAGTAATTTGTTCAATTAATTCTTTATTACTAAGTTTTGCTCTTTTAATTTTCTCTCCAAGTTCTGTGATTTTAATTATTAATTTTTTGCTCTCATTTATTTCAATAATATTTTTCCTTGATTGTAGATTTTTCAATGCAAACATTTGTTCAGGACTTAATGAATCATATTCCAAAGGAAGTTTTTCTAAAAATTGTTCTTCCAAAGTTTTTTTTGAGATTTCGTTTTTTTGAGCATTAAAAATTATTTTTCCATTATTTAATTCAATTAATGCTTTCTTTTTTAAAACACCAATTGATGCTTTAAACTCATTATCTGAAAGTTTGCTTTCTTTTTTTGCATCTTTTAGTAGAATAATTCTTTTTTCACCAAGAAGATTAAGAAGACGTCTTTCTGGCAATCCTTTTTTTCTATAAAGGGCTCCATTTACTCCAACCACTACAACTTTCTTTTTTATTTTTTTTAATTCTATTATTTTTTTATTTTGGAGATATTCTAATGCACGAATAACAGAGATTTTATTGAGATTTGTTTTTTTACAAATATCAATTAAAGAATTATTTAAATAAGGAATTATTTTTCTTTCATTAGGGCTTAATGAATCAATTATTTTTTGTATTTCCATTTTAATTATTAATCTAATCAAGATTAAAAAGCTTTTTAATTAAACTTCACAAACATCCAAGTAGGCATGCCTAATGCAAGTCCAAGAGCTTTTAAATCATAAGGATCTCTTTTATAGGTTTGAGAAATAAAGCACATTTTTAATTTACTTTTTTTACATAAAAAAATATTTTGTTTTATCCTCCCTAAGATTTGTGATTTTTCTTTTGCAGGTGAATTTATTATTTCGTCTAAATTAATTCCAATTATTACATTTTTCTTTTTTGCAAGTTTTGCCATCACCTGATTAAATCCAGAATTTCTTTGTTTTTGAAAATCTTTTCTAAATTTTTGATTAATTAAAAGAACATTTATTTTTTCTTTTTCTAATATTTTTCTGTTTAATTCATCATCATTACTTGTAAAAACTATTGGTTGTTCAGATGATTTTATTAAATTTCTTGCTTTTTGAAAGTTTTCTTCTTGAATTATTTTCATATTTCAGTAAAGGATAAGAGGTTTTTAGGGTTTTTGGGTAGTTATTAGTGTTTTATTTTTGTCTAAAAAGCAATAATAAATTTAAATTTTTTTATTTTATGAAAAAATTTAGCAGGGAAATAGAAATTTTCGGACGTGTAAATAAATGCAATTTTAGAAAGTTACTAAAAGTAATTTCTGGATGTAATTATAGAATTATTGAGTTAAATTCAAAAAAATTAAAATTAGGGAGTTCATTTTGTTTAGTCTTTAATTGTGGTTCCAATAAATTTTTTTCCTTTTAAGAAATTTTCTAATTGCTTTGTATCTGGCCCTAATATAAAAGTGGGAATTTTATTTTTTTTAATTATTTCAGCTGATTTTTGGTCTAAAACAAAATGCTGCCCTGGTTTGAATTTTCTTTTTTGTGCCATTTTATTAAAGTTTTCCCAAGAAATATTTTTTATAAATCTTGCATCTTTGAATTTCAAAGGGTTTTTTGTATAGACTCCATTAATATTTGTTAAATTTATAAAAATGCTTTTAAAATGTTTTGCTATTTGTGCAGCTGTTGAATCAGAAGTTTGATCTGGTTTATATTCCAATGCTCCGCAAAAAATTAAATCTTCTTTTTTTAATCTTTTTTCAATTGTTTCTAAAGTATGTGGTATCCCTTTCTTTGGATTTAATCCAAAAAAATAACTCATAAATCTTGCGTTCATTCTTGTAGCACTAATTCCTGCAAAACTTTGAAGTATCTCATTTGCTTTTGATTTTCTTAGAGCAGAAATATACTCTCTTGCAATACTCCCTCCACCACAAACAAAAATGAATTTATATCTTTTTAAATGCTTAAAAATTATCTTTTTTAATTTTAATAGATAATTATAATTAATTTGTTTTGGGATAATTAAACTCCCCCCGAGACTTAAAACCACTACTTTTTTCATATATTTAAAAAAATAATGGCTTTTTTATATTTTATGTTCTTATTTGTTTTAAAATATTTTTTGAAGTAAGTACATATTAAGAGATAAAGCTTTTTCTTAAGTCCTTTTTGGATGGCTGTTAATGCTGTAATTTTTAATAAAGGATTTGTTCAATTACTTCCAGTAATTTATGGAAGATGGAAAAGAGAATAGATATAAATTTATATTGTAAATAATTTATTGTCTGTTACTTTAAATATTTTTAATCTTGCACCTGCATCCAGCCAACCATGTGCATAATTTATTGCTCCAAATGCATTCACAAGATTATTTTTTTCTTGAAAATATTTTGCATCAGAAAGATAATTCTCAACCATATTAATAATCTCTTTTGCTTCTTTTTGTTTGTCTTTTGCTATTTTTTTCTTGGCTTTTCCTAATGCTTTAGTTGTTAAATTAAAATATTTTTTTAATTTCTCATTTGTTATTTTATCTTCCATAAATTCTCCTTCTTCCAGAAGGTTCTGGAAGCATTTTTTTTATTATGAATTTTGATTCAATAACTTTAGAGATTACTGCTGATAAAACAAGATTTCCAACAATTATTTTTGTAACTCCTTCATGTACTGGAATTCTTGCTTTTTTTGAGAAGGTGTCTAAAATAAAATCAATTTCTTCCTTAGTTAAAATAATATTTGAATTTTTCTCTCCCATTGAACCTCTGACTATAATGTTTTTTCCAGGCCCATTACATTGTATCTCCCTTATCATTGGATCTTTGATTAAAGGATTTAATTTCCCTAAATCTATATCAGTTTTTGTAAAAACAGGGCGAAGGTACTGGAATGTTGGAGGAAGCTTATACTCTGGTATTACAAGTCTTTTTATTGGTTTTTTAATTAACTTGGGAGGTTTTTCAATTTTTTTTACTTTTTCTATAATTGGAAAGGGATTTACCTTTATATGCCTATTTTTTGTAGTCTGGAGATTAGTTAGAGGTTTTTCAATTTTTTCTTGTTTTTCTTCTTGATTCTTATTTAAAATTGTTTTTAATTCAAAAAAACTTTCCTTACTTGAAGCTTTAATTAATTCTTTTGTAAATTTTAAAAGAAAATATTTTTTATTTTCAAGAGAAAATTCTTCAAATACCATTTTATTTACCTGAAATTGATTGTTGATAAGTATTAAATTCAGGTTTTTCCTCTTCAGGATTCTTAAGAGCCCTTGCTTTTTCAGAAAGTACTGGTTGTTCAACTCTTTTTGGAGTTATTGGATTTTGTGGTTTAATTTCTGTTAATTCTTCTTTTTGAGGGGTGCTTTTTTCATGAAGAAGTGTTAATCCTTTTGCAATTAATTTATTTTGTTCTGCAAGGCCGTCTAATTTGTTAATTATGTTTTGAGCCTCTTTTTTATCTGAAGGTTCTAATCCTTGTTTAGAGAGAGATTTTGCAGCTGTTTCAAATATATCCAAAAGCTTTTTTATATTTTCAGAAAGCTCTCCAAATTTTAAAGATAAATTTGTCATTACTTTTTGAAGTGAGACGAAATTTTCAATTAATATTTTTTCTACTTGTATATCCTTTTCATGTTTGGGAGTTTGAATTCTCTTTTTTTTTGTTTTTTTAACTTTGCTTTTCTTTTTTGTTACCATATCTTTTAAAAGAAATTCTTATTTATAAATTTATTGAGGATTTGCTTCTTTTTCCTTTTCTTTTATTAATTCATAATGTCTTGGTTCTTGGTCTGTTCCTTTTATTGCTTGTTGTTCTAATTCAAAAACATAATCTGAAATTTCTTTTGCAACATCTGAATTTACTGTAATGCTATCAATCCCATGCTCCACTAAATATTTAACCATTTCTTTTTTACTTCCTGCTTGTCCGCAAATACTAGTTTCAATTCCTTCTCTCTTACAGACTCTTAAAACATAAGATAATTGATAAAGTATTGAAGGATGCATCTCATTATAAAGATGTTGAACTTCTTCATTGCCTCTATCAACAGCCAGCATATATTGTGTTAAATCATTTGTTCCAATTGAAATAAAATCTATCCCCTGCTCACAAATTTGTTTTATTAATTGAACTGCAGCAGGAGTTTCAATCATTACTCCAACTTTTGCATTATCAAAATTAATTTCTCTTATAAATTGCTTTACTTTTTTTATTTCTTCAATTGAAATAACCTGTGGAAATAAGACTCCAATCTTTGTTTTTTGTGCAACTCTTTTTAAAGCTTTTAATTCTGCTTTTAATAATTCTGGGTGTTTAAGTCCGTAGCGAATTCCATGCAATCCCAACATAGGATTTGCTTCTTTTTCTTTTGGAGCACCTTCTAAATGATTGTATTCATCACTTCTTATATCAGAAGTTCTTACCCAGACTTCCTCAAAATATTCTGCAATTTTTGAGACCCCCTCATAAATGAGTTTTTCATAATCCTGTAATTTTTTATTTTTTAAATAAAACTCTGGATGTTTTCCTCCCTCTGCAATTATACCTTCTATTCTTGTTAATCCAACTTTTTTTAATCCTGTTTTTGAAGCACGCTCTGCAAAACTTGGGAGATCAACAATTACTTTTATTTTTGTTTTTGTTTTTGAAGTTACTGGAAGAATTTCTTTTCTTTTAGCATTTTCTTTAATTTCCCCTTTGTAAATTTTTCCTTTATAACCATCTACAGTAACTTTTGTTCCATCTTTTAAAATTTGTGTTGCTTTTTCTGTACCAACAACTGCAGGAATTCCCATCTCTCTTGATACAATGGCTGCATGAGCTGTTAAACCCCCTTCATCTGTAATAATTGCAGATGCTTTTTGCATAGAAACAACCATATCAGGATTTGTCATCGTTGTTACTAAAATATCCCCTTTTTGAATTTTCTCAAGGTCAGAAGAGTTATGAATTATTTTAACTATTCCAGAACCAATTCCTGGAGAAGCAGCCAAACCCTGCAAAATAACTTCTCCTTTTATCTTTTGTTCTACTTTCCCTTCTTCTTCCTTAAAAGTGGTAATAGGCCTTGTTTGTACAATATAAACTTCATCTTTTTCAATTGCAAACTCAATATCTTGGGGTTTTTTATAATGTTCTTCTAATTTAAGAGCTGTTTCAGATAACTTTCTTATTTCATATTCTTTTAGAACTTGTTGCTTTGATTTTTCAGGAGTTAAATTAACTTTTATTCCTTTTCCAGAGGAATTTCTTGTTAAAGCAATTTTTTTATCTGATATTTTTTTATCTAAAATTTTCATATCTCTTGAAACAAGATACTTATCTGGGGTAATTGAACCAGAGACAATTCCTTCCCCTAAACCCCAAACAGCTTCTATTACAATATTATTATTCTGTTGAACAGGATCGCGTGAGAACATTACTCCTGATTTTTCAGAATCAATCATTTTTTGAATAACAACTGCTAAACTTGCTTTTGCATGCTCAAAACCTTTTTTTTTCCTATAATAAACTGCCCGTGAAGTAAAGAGGGAAGCAAAGCATTTTTTTACATAAAGAATTAAATTAGAATTTCCTTTTACATTTAGATAAGTATCTTGTTGCCCTGCAAAACTGGCTTGAGCTAAATCCTCTGTTGTTGCACTACTTCTCACTGCTACAAAAATAGGTTCAGAATTTTTTAGAATGTCTAAGGCCTGATAATTCTCTTCAGCAAATTCTGGTATGCTTAAATTTTCATAATTTTCAATTATTTCACTTTCCAATTCCTTTGGCATTTTTGCATTAATAATCATTTCACGAATTTTTTTTGTAATTAAATCAAGAGCTTTTGTATCTTCATAATTTAAATTTTTAAGAAGTTTATTTATTTTATTCTGCAAATTTGCTTGTTTTATAAAATAATCATAAGCTTGTGCTGTTATAACAAAACCAGGGGGGACTTGAATTCCAAAATTATACATCTCTCCAAGATTAGCCCCTTTTCCACCAACAATTTTCCCAGAATCTTTATCTATTTCTGAAAACCATTTTATAAAATCTGTTTTGCCTCTTTTTTTTTCCATAACTAAGAAAAATCCCTTCTATTAATAAAGTTTTTCTTTTATTTGCTGATTGCTTTTACAGGGCAACCTTCTATTGCATTTTTAACACAAGGAAGGTCTTTTTGAGCTTTTACTTTTGCCTTTCCACTTTCTTCATCAATTTCAAAAACTTCAGGACAAGTTGCAGCACATGCCCCACAACCAATGCATAAATTTTTATCAACTTTCACCATATAATTAAATAGGATTTATGTTTATAAATTTTTTTAGAAAAGAATTTATTCATAATGTTTTTCAAAATAAAAAATTCTTGTGAGTAGAATATTTGAATATCTGCCTGTTAATTTTTTTTCTGCTTTTTCTAGAAGATTCTCTTTTAAAGCAAAAGGGTCTTGACTAAATGGATCATTATATTTCCTTCCTTCATGAAGGATTTCTCCATCTAAGGTTGTTCCAAAATGATCTTCATGTTCAATTTTATTTAATTCTTCTTCTGATAATATTCTTCTGGTAAATTTTCTTTTTTTCATTCAATCTTCAAAATTTTAACATTTATAAATCTTTTGTTTTTTACTCTTTTAAAAGAGTATCAATTTCTCTATTACTTTTATAAACTATAAATATTTTTTTTATTTATGGGATTTTTTAAAAATAGTTCGCTTATTTTTATTTCAATAATTTTATTTATTTCTTTACTATTGGGGGATATTACTTTAATACTTTCACTTTCTATTAATTATGATTCTCTTCATGAAACTTTTTATCCTGTAATTAAAGAAATTGTTGAAAAGCAGGTTCCAAATAACACAATTGAAATTATGCAAGAAGCATGTAAATTAAAATCTAATTTTTCTTTTAAATATAATGAATCAAATATGTCTATTTTAATCCCTTGTGATAAAATTAATTTAGGCAAGCAAGAAGTTATTGATTATAGTATAAATAAATTTTTAGAAAAGATTTATTATGATTCTTATGAATGTGGATTCTGGAAATGTATAACTACTTTTAAAAATCCTTTTGTTCTTGTTTCTGCTAAAGCAAAAGATTACTGGATGAATAGATTTCATATTTTATTTATAATTTCCTTAATTTTAATAGGGCTTTTATTCTTTTTAATAAAACAAAAATTAAACTTCCTTATACTTGTAGGTATTTTAATTCTTATATCTTCAATTCCTTTAAAATTTTTAAATTCTATATTGGTATTCTTTCTTCCTTCTTTATTTGAACCTTTTGCATTATTTTTTGTTTCAGCTTCAAAGAATATTTTTCTTGCTTCTTTAATAATCGGTTTTGTTGTTTTTGCAACAGGGCTTTTATTAAAACTTATAAAAACAGGGGATAGTTTACTTAACAAGATTAAAAAGAATAAAGAAGAAGAGAAGGAGTAAGATAAATATGACAAAAAAAGCTATTGTAATGTTTTCAGGGGGGTTAGATAGTCGTCTTGCTGTTAAAATTATGCAAGAACAAGATTTTGAAATTTTAGCTTTATTTTTTAAATTGCCTTTTATAGCCCCTTGCCGTGAGAATGATTCTAATCTTGATTTTTTAAAAAAACAAGGAGTTAAATTAAAAATAATTGATTGCACAAAGGGAAAGAATCTTCAAGATTATCTTAAAATAATAAGGAATCCAAAATATGGAAGAGGATCTGGAGTGAATCCTTGTATTGATTGCAAGTTGTTTATGTTTAAAAAAGCAAAAAAATTTGCTGATAAAAGAAATATTGAATTAATTGTTTCTGGAGAAGTTCTTGATGAAAGGCCTATGTCACAGAGAGAAAGAGCAATGAAGATTATTGAAGAAAAATCTAAATTAAAAAAAAGAATTCTTAGGCCTTTATCTGCACAACTTCTTGATGAAACTTTTGCTGAAGAAAAAGGAGAGGTTGATAGAAAAAAACTTTATTCTATAAAAGGAAAAAATAGAAAAAAGCAATTAAAACTTACTAAAAAATTTAAGATAGATTTTCCAAATCCTGCTGGAGGATGCTTGCTTTGTGAAAAACAACTCAAAAAAAGATTCTTAACTTTAATAAAAAGAGATTTAAATTCAGAACAAATTCAATTGTTAAAGATTGGAAGGCATTTTCTTATTGAAGATAAATGGGTTGTTATAGGAAGAAATTTTGAGGAAAACAAAATAATTGAAAAGATTGGAAAGAATTATGAATTAATTATTCCAGATTTTCCTGCACCAAGTGCAGTTATACTTGACAAAGCAAGCAAAAAATTAAGAGAAAAAATAAAGAAGTTAATAATGGCTTATTCTAAAAAAGGTTCTTTAAAAGATAGGAAGAGATTTGAGAGATATAAATTATAAACAAATAATTTAAAAAAGTAGAAATATATAAATTAAGGGTATGAAAAATAAAAAAAAGATAGGTGGTGCTATAAATACTTCCTTGTGGATAATTCCTTTGTTAATTATATTTATCTTGGCATTTGTGTTTGCAGTTGCTCCACAAAAACCAGTTTTAAATTCTCCTGAAAATGCAAGTGTTATTTTTGCAACTAATGCTTTGCTTAATACTACTATTTTAGACCCTGAGGGGGATAATATGAGTGTTTTTATATATGCTACTACAAACCAAAGCACATTAGACGATGCACATGGATTGGTTTATAAAGGGCAAGATATTGCTAGTGGTTCTGAAATAACATATAATTTTACAGCTCTTCCTATTCAACCAAATGAAGAGGGATTAGTTCTTCTTTTCCATTTTGACAATTCTTCTGCTTATGGTGAAAATGATATGCATGTTTATGATTTTTCAGGGCATAATAATAATGGAACAATTAAAGGAAGCATAGTCTATAATGTAAGTGGAGGAAAATTTGCAGGAGCATTTAATTTTAATGCTTTAAATAATTTTATTAATTGTGGTAATTCCTCAGATTTAAATATTAGTGATGCAATTAGTATTGGGGCATGGATAAAAGCTTTAGGAAATGGATGGACTTATAAAAAACTAATTAATTTAAATCCTTCTACTCCTTTTTCAGATTATCAAGTAAAAATAGAATTAAATTCCTCTAACTTTGATTATTCAAAAGCTCAAATAAATGGAAATGATTTAAGATTTTATGAAACAAATGGAACTTCCTTAAATTACTGGATTGAAAATTGGAATACTTCA
>CAZBAB010000020.1:0-8990 GCA_964489815.1 Candidatus Woesearchaeota archaeon
ATGTTGCCCTTCAGTGCTTAGAGGAAAATCGAAAAAAACCAGGGGGTTGTTTTCATAATGAAGCATAATTGGAAAATAACTTTAATACTTATAGGAATGTTTATCTTAACGCAATTTATAGGATTATATGTAATTAATTTCTATTTACAACCACAAAACCCTTTGCCTTTTGGAATGGATTCTCAAACTCAAGTTCCAATTCAATGTTCTCTTAATTCAATTTCAGATTTTTTTATATGCACGCAATTTTTACCCTCACTTTTGCTGGCATTTGTTTTTGCTATTTTGATTTTCTTTTTTTTAACTAAATATAAAATAAGTTTTTTACTTAGGTTTTGGTTTTTTGTAGTTGTACTCCTTTCACTTTCTCTTTCTTTTTATGCTATAATTCCTAATTCAAAAAATTTATCCATATTCATTCTTATTCTTTCAGGTTTTTTAGGTTTTTTAAAGATATATAAGAAAAATATCTTAATCCATAATTTAACTGAATTTTTAGTTTACCCAGGGATTGCAGCAGTTTTTATCCCTTTACTTAATTTTTGGTCTGTAATTGTTTTATTGATTTTAATTTCTCTTTATGACATGTGGGCTGTTTGGAAATCTGGAATAATGCAAAAAATGGCTAAATATCAAATTAATAATTTAAAAGTATTTTCTGGGTTTTTTATCCCATATTTGCCTAAAAAACTTAAAAATAAACTTAAGAAATCAAAAAAGAATTCTAAGAAGAAAATTAAAGTAAATGTTGCAATTCTTGGAGGGGGAGATGTAGTTTTTCCAATAATAACTGCAGGAGTTATATTAAAGACTTTTGGATTAATTCCAGCTTTATTTACAATTTTTGGAGCAACAATTGGGCTTTTTGTATTATTTGTATTTGCAGAAAAAAGAAAATTTTATCCTGCAATGCCTTTCATAACAGCAGGAATGTTTTTATTTCTTTTAGTCAGATGGGTCTTTTTCTAAATATCTCCCAATTTTTTCAAGATTAAGTGATGTGGTGTATTCCCTGCATTTTTTTCTTACATATTTTTCACTTGTTGCTTCAATTCCAATTACATCTTTTCTTTTGATTTTTTTATCATGGGGTTTAAGCCAAATCTCTTCAATTCCTAATCTATATCTTGAGCTTGGGAAAGGATTTAATACTAAATCTAATCCTTCAATTCTATTTAATCTTCCAAAAACCTTAGAGCCTTCAGAAAGAGTAAGAATAACCCATTTTCCAACATATTTATCTTCCTTTTCAGGGATTATCCCAGGAATAAAGCCTATTTGTCTTCTTGCCATCTTTTTTTATTATTAATATTCTTTTTAAACTTTTCTATATACTACTTATTAAAAGTAACAATAGAAAGATTTAAATACTATCCTTTATAAGTGATAACATGATAGTTAAACAGGAATTAATTAATAGAATTAAAGATTATTTTGATTTAAATATTTATGAGACTAAGGTTTGGTTAGCTTTGCTTTCAAAAGGAATTGCCTCTGCTGGTCAAGTTGCTTCAATTTCAAGAGTTCCAAGGTCAAGAACTTATGATGTTTTGGAATCCCTTGAAAAAAAAGGTTTTGCTATAAGTAAATTAGGCAAACCAGTAAGATATATTGGGGTAAAACCAAAAATTATACTTGAAAAATTAAAGAACAATGTTAGAACTAATGCTGAAGAAAAAATTAAAAATTTATTAAAAGTTAGAGAAACTGAGGAATTTAAAAGATTAGAGCAATTATACACTGGAGGAATACGCTCTGTAAAAAGAGAAGATGTTTCAGCTTCATTAAGGGGGAAGTCAAATATTTCTTCTTATCTAAGAGAAATCTTAAGAAATGCAGAAAAAGAAGTTATGATTTGTTTAACAGCACAAGAGATAAATAAAAAATTAAAACTTTTCCAGCAAACAATTGAACTTTTAAAGAATCAAAATATTAATGTTAAAATTGCTCTATCAGGGGATATTGAATTAATAAAAAAAATAGAAAAAGAATTAAAACTTAAAATAAAAAAAGTTTCTATTGAAGCTAAATTTTATATTATAGATAGAAAAGAAGTTTTATTTTATATTTCAAAACAAGATGAAGAGGATAGTGCAATTTGGTTGAATTCAGAATTTTTTTCACAAGCTTTTGCAACTTTATTTGATTTGGCAGTAAATCATTAATATACAATTTTTAAATCATTAATATACATTTGTTTTATTTTGTTTTTATTTTTTGTTTTCCAATTTTCAACAAATTCTTTGATACTGAAATCTACAGCTTTTTTTGAGTAAATTCTTGCTTTTTTAGTGAAATAAATTTTGTGTTTTTTTTCAAATTTTTCAACATTTTCCTTGTCTTTTATTAATGGCCCCTTTATTAAAATTTCTTTCCTGCTTTTTACAACAAAGTAATATCTGGCTGAATGTTTTTTATTGTAGTTAAATCCTCTTTTTTTAATTTTAAAATATTTCTTAATTTCTTTACCAAGGTGTTTGTAAAATTTGAGTAATTTACTTCCAGCAACATCTCCCTCTTGTTTTTCAGTATGTGCTTCAATTAATATGAATTCTTGTTTTTTTGCTTCTGCTTGTTTTTTTATTTTCTCCAAGTCAGTTTTTTCTTCTTTGAATTTTTTAATAGATGGATTCTTCAAGAAATCTTTTGCAGCTTTTTGTAGTTTAATTAAGCTTTCTTTTGAGAGTGCAGCCAATACATTTCTATATTTGTAGGTTGGGTCAATCAAGATAATGGGTGAATTTAATTTAGATGCATTCAAATCAAGTAAAATATCCTTTTTTCTTTTAAAGTATTTTTCAATATCAATAATCAATTTTTCATCTTTTATTTTAAGAATCTCTTTTAAAAATTTTATAAAACTTCCATAGTAAAAAATTATTAATTCTAAAGAGTATCCAGAAAACCCTTTAATGTAAGATTCTGCTCCATAAACATGATGAGCATAACAAAATGCTTTTGCAAGTTTAATTTCATTAAGAATTTTTTGAGATTTTACTTTTTTCTTAATATATCTTACATGAAAATAAGATAAGTCTGTGATATTTTGTGCTTCTTTAACTCTTCTTATTTTATAAACAGGAATTAGTTCTATAAAAAAATTATCAGAGATTTTAATCTGAAAATAATCTCTTGAACCATGAATTTTCTTAACCTTTTCAAACTTTTCTAGAATCTGCTGGGTTAAATTAGAGATTTCTGAATTTTGATATCTCTTATCAAATCTTAAAAAAACATCAGCATCATATTTGTTTTTTTTAACAAGAGTGTTCTTAGCAAAACTTCCTCCAACAAAAATTTCTGCATTAATGTTTTTTTGTTTTAAAACTTCTTTTAATTTTTCAATAAAAAGATTAAGTTTTTCTTTCATGTTTTTTATTTCTTCAACAGGAGGATTGATTTCTTTTAAAACTTCTTGCAATACAGAATTCATCTTCATAATCTTCTAAAGAATTTTGGGTTTTTATCTTTTTCCAAAAGCAATAATTACATCATTAGAAGTGGTTTCAGAATTTTAATATTTAATGTGCAATAATTTTGTGGTTTATCTTTAGAATTCCTGTGTGTTTTGTTAATTTACTTAGTTGCCTAGGAGGGATACTTTATTGTTTGTTTTATTTAAGCTCACGTATTTCTTTAACTTTATTTTCAAGAATATATAAAAAGTTTTTATTAGATTCTATTTAATTTTTTTTCTTTCTCCACATCAGATAAATTATTTTTAAAACCAGAAGCAATATCAATAAGGTATTTTCCTTCTTCTATTTTATAAATTATTGGCCTGTTTTTATTCATTAAATTTACTACATCAATTTCATACTTGCCCTCTCCTACAGCCCTTACAGATTCTATATCAAGAATAACTGGTTCATTTTCTTGAGTAATCCCTGCAACTTCTCTAATATCTTTTTCAATTGCTTTTCTCTCTGGTTCAGGAATCTCAATTGGTTTTTCTTTGATTTTTTCTAATTGCTCTTCTTTAATATAAAAGAAAAAATGTCCCCCACAGTTAGCACATCCTTCTAAAAGTTCTTTACTTCCAGCAGGCAAAATTCTTGAACATTTTACACATTGATATGGCATGTTATTTAGAGAGCAAATTAATTAATAAACTTAACCATTGTTTATCTTATTCTTGTTTTAGATTTTTGGGGTCTCGTGATTAGAGTAACTAATTAGTGGTAAAAACCAAAAGATTTAAATAGTTATTTTTCCATAATATTCTATGGAAATTAATAAAACTAAAAAGAGCTTTGGAGGTTTAGCTAAAAAATTACTTGTAGGTACAGCATTTCTTTTACCTTTTTTATTTAGCCCTAAACTAAATGCACAATCTGAAAAGATATACAGAGTTGAACTTTCTCCTATAGAAAGAATTTATCTTGCTGCAAGGACAAAAGGAGATAAAATTCCTAATGAGCTTAAAGAAGAAGTAAGGAAATTGTCAAGATATTTTAAACAAGTAAAAGGAAAATCTATTCCTCCTTCTCAACTTCTTGATGGGAAAGTAGATAATTATGAATTTAAAGGTCTTGAACTTGATGAAAAAGATGCTTTTAATGTTAAAGTAAATATAAAATATTTAGATAATAGGGGACAAGAGCATACAATTTCTTATGAACCAGATTATAAGAATGCTCCTTCGAAAATGCTCTTAAACTCTAGAGTACAAGAGATGAGAAAAGATATAAGAAATGCCACTAATTTAGTAGATAAATTAAACTCTGATAAAAATTTAAAAAAAGAAATTTTATACACTCTGGATGTAATAGAAGGAAAAATTCCTGAAAGAATTATTTCCACTTTTCCTCCATTTTGTTCTTCTTTAGGTTTTAACTCAAATGTAGAGTTAAGGAAAGTTCTTAATAAAACTTATAAAATTTCTGTTGAGTATTCCCCTCATAGTTCTTTTCCTTCAGGAGAGGATTTTTATATTAAGTTTTTTGATGAAAAAGGAAATCTTATTACATCTAGGTCTGCTAATGAGCATGGTTTTAAACTTCTTTTTTATAACTAATTTTTTTATTTAAGAGAATTGAAAAAAATTTATTTATTCAGTAACAACTCAATCTTTTTTGGATTTCTTTTAATTTCTTTTACAATTGTTGCAGGTCCTATGATTGTGATTGCTCCTATATCTCCTCCAGAAAGCATTCCAATAATATTTCTTTTCATTCGTTCAAATATCCCTCTTTCTCCATTTCCAGAGATAACTGCAAGTTCAATCCCTAGAAAGCCTTTAACATGTTCAATCATTGCCATAGTATCTCCAATTAATCTTGTTTCTTCTTCTGGTTTTAATCTCCCTTGCAAAATTAGAATATTATTTCCCAAAGCAATTTTTAAAATTTTTTTAATTCTTTCATCACTATTTAAATCTTTTATCTCAGAATAGGGGAGAAATTGTATTGAGAAGCCTTTTATCTTTTTTAAGTTCCCCTTTTTTTTCTTCACCATTTTAATATATTTATTTTTTACTATTTAAAATTACACTTTTTTAGATAATTTAAATATTTCCTTATAGAACTCCTCCATATTTTGTCCATGTTTTGCTGAAATTCCAACAACAGGATATTCTGGGAATGCAGCCTGGATTTTTTTAACATTAGCTTTTTTTAAATCAATCTTGTTTGCAACAATTAAAACAGGGATTTTTCTTGCAACAAGATTTCCAACAATTGTAATATTTACTTGATTATATGGGTTTTGTGTGGCATCAAGAACTATCACTACAACATTCATATCATCAAGCCATTTAATACTTTCAATAACCCCTTGTGTTGCTTCTTTTGCCCGTATTTTTGCTTCTTTTTTCTTTAATTTAAATTTTAGAAATTCTTCAAAGTCAATTTTTGTGGTAATCCCAGGAGTATCCACCATTTTAAAGACCATTTTTTTCCCTTTGTATAATATCTCAACTTTTTCTTTGAATTGCACAGTTCTTGTTTCGTGTGGGATTTTGCTTACACTACCCATCTCTTCACCAGTAAAATCTTTGCATATTCTATTTGCTAAACTGGTTTTTCCTGCATTAGGGGGGCCATAAAATCCTAAATTTAATTTTTTTGCTTTAAAACCAAAAATTCTTGTAAGAAAATTTTTAAATCTTTTAAATGCCATATTTGTATTTTACAATTATTGTTTATAAATATTTCAGTGATAATTAATATCTTTTAAATTTATCGTCTTTTATAAAAAATTTTTTTTGCATTCTTTTTGGAAGATAAGGTCTTTGAAGGTTTCCTCTCACTGGGGGTGCTGGTGCTTTTTTCTTCTCAATAAATTTAATTACCTTTTGTATAGGCAATTCATACATTCCAGTTCTTTTCCCTGCATATTTTTTCATAGCATAATTAATTTGTTCAGAATTCCATCCAACTTTTCTTAAATTTTTTATAATCTCTTTGTCTTCTTTTCCTTGTTTTTTTTCATTATTAATATATGTTGCAATATTATAAAGATAAGTTTTATTTTTAAATAAATAATCTTCATATTTCTTTTTATACCAATTTTGCAAGAATATGTAAATTCCAGTAGCAATTAATATTAACAAAAAAATAGCAAGTATAAAAATTGTTAATTTAAATTTTTCTGATTCTGCTGGTGTGATATTTTTTATTATTGATAATGAATTAAAGCTTGGTGAGATAAATAAAGGCACATCTTTAAAATTTACATTTTCACTTGTATAAAATACAATATTTTTTGGAAAGGAGCTTAAAGGAATATAATAATAATCTCCAATTTTTTGTTGTGAATAATTACTTTTAAATCCAAGATTTTCTATATTTTTTATAATAAGATATGCTGTTCCATTTAAATCATTAGCATCTAAATTTAATTTAAAGATATTCAAAAAGTTTTCTTCTCCTAAATCATATCTTTCATAAGTTATGTGGGAATTAATCTTTTCTTGATTCCATGAAATTATTGCATCTTTATAATCTTCTTCCTTCTCTGAGTTATAATCTTTTCCAGTAATTGATTTTAAAGCATCTAAATTTATGTAATCTGGATTTACAAGATAGCCCATGTTTTTTGCTTCATTTATTTTTGTTATTCTTGAAGGAATCTTAAGTGAAAAAATTTCTTTTGTTATATTTAAATATTCTGCATTTGTGCTTGCCTGTGCAAATTCTTGTTGTATCCTACTCAAATTTTTTTCTGTGTTATCTAAATTTAAATAATTATTTATTATATCTTTAGAAGTTGTATCAAAGTCTTTTATTTTGTTTTTTATTTTTTCAAGGTCTTTCTGTAGTTTTTTTAGTGTTTGATTAATTGCATTTTCTGGGCTTACTACAGTTATTTTAAATGAAGAATTTGAAGACTCTTTAGTTTCTCCAATACTAACTTTTAGAGTATAATTTCCTAATCCTTTATAGGTGTGTGTTACTTTGTTTGTTTTTGTTTCACTATAATTTCCATCTCCAAAATACCATTTAAATAGAGAATTATTTAATTTACTGCTAAGAACAGCAGTTATTTGTGTGGGAAATCCTTGAGCTATTGTTGTAGGATAAATTTGAGTAACTTTTGGAATTTTTTTAACTAATATTTTTTCAGAGAAAATTTTTTTATCATCTAATTTTAATGTAAAAGTTTTATTTCCTAAACTATTCCCTACAGAAAAATTAGCATTATCTAAATAAATTTTTATATAATCTGAACTAATTGTAGAGGGAACTTCTTTTAAATCATAAATTTTATTTTGTGATGCCCTTCCTAATTCTTCATATAATATTTTTATGTCTGATATGTTGATTTGCTGATTGATTTTTGAATTTATTTTTATTGGAACATAGCAGTTGTTTTCTCCGCATCTTAATTCTAAATTATACTTTGACATGATGTAATTCTGAACTTTATCTGAGAGCTTTTCTCCATTATTTATTTGATTTTTAATAGGAATTGTTCCAATGCTGTCAAATTTTCTTGGTTCCATAAAAATCTCAAATGCTCCTTTTGTTCCTGAGTCTCCATTATAATAAAATCCACAATCTTCTGATTCAGGATATCCTCTTATCTCTGGCATATTATCTTCTTTTTTATCAACATAAATGCAAACAAGGTAATCTTTTGGTTCAAAATTTGGGTATTTAATTAAACAAGAACTTTCCCCATCTCTATTTGGAAGATTACATGTTCCATTATTTATTTCTTCCAAATCAAGAGTGTATAAACCCATGGTTATATTTCCTGAGTAAGAATTTCTTATAATGTTTGCTCCAATTTCAAATGCTGGCGCAACAGGCAATTTAATTTTCTCACAATGCTTTTTTGGAGAGACTCCTAATTCATAACTTGTAGAACTTTTAGAAGAATTAAAGCACCCATAATCTTTAAAACTATTACAATTATTATTTGAGAATTTTGTGTTTATTCTGTCTGCTTTCCCATCTGCTAAAAAATCTATTTCAATTTGATTTGCACAAGAGGGAGGAGCATTACTTGATATATTAAATTCTATTGAATTAATTGAAGAAAGATTTTGCTTGAATACAATGCCTATAATTTTTGATTGCCCAGCTTTTAAAGAAAATTTTTTTATAGTTTCTGGATTTGTAGCAATATAGTTTGTTCCACAATTTTTTGAACTACAGATAAAATCTCTTCCTTCTTTTAAAGAAGAATCAGAATTTAACAATTCCAAGAGTGTAATATTTTCATTTCCAAGACCCCTGAAAAGAGAAGTAGAATTTTCTTTTTCAAAACTTAAATTTATCCATGCTTGTATATTTTCTTCTTGTGCATAAGTAGTTCTTGTGATTTGATGTGATAAATTTCCAATTTCAAAATTTGCAGAAACTATTGCTATTAACAAAATAAAGCAAAAACTGAAAATTAACTCTTTTTTCATATGAGAAATAAGATAATTTTATTTATAAAACTTTATTATTTTCTTTTTCTCTTTTTAGGGGTTTTTCTTTTTTGATAAAAATAATATGCAAATAAAATTGCTATTATAAGAAAAGCATTTATCCATCCAA
>CAZBAB010000021.1:0-8265 GCA_964489815.1 Candidatus Woesearchaeota archaeon
GTAACTTTACAATTGAGAGGAGAAGGAAATTTCACAATTGCTTTGGATTTAACACCAACAACTTATGCAGTTTATTATGATAATATTAATTGCTCAACAAATAATAATTGCTCTGTAAATTCTAATTCAAATGGAAATATTAATTTAACTTTGCATGTTGGCTCTCTGCACACATTAGACATAATTGATGCAAAAGCTCCATCAATAAGTTTTTCATGCGACAAAACCTCTGTAAAAGTTGGAGATAGCATCACTTGTTCATGCTCTGCAACAGATGATGTTGATTCCTCTCCTTCAGTAAGTTATACACAACACCCAAGCACTTCAAGCACTGGAACTTTTACAACAACCTGCACTGCAAGGGATGCTGCTGGAAATTCAGCTTCTTCAAGCATAAGTTATGAAGTCACATCAAATAATGGAGGAGGAGGCTATACCCCTCGTAAATGGAAACAAACTTATATAGCAAGTCAAGAAGAACTTAATAAAGGATTTACTATAATGGAAGAGCAATTTAATAGAGTAAGATTTGTTGTAAATGAAGAGGAGCATTATTTAGGAGTTGTTAATATTACAGAAAAAAGTGTTGTTATTAATATTTCTTCAACACCACAGCAAGCAATTTTAGAAATTGGTAATGAAAAGAAATTTGAAATTTCTGGTGATAATTATTATGATATTTATGTTAAATTAAATAATATTATAGATAATAAAGCAAACTTAACAATAAAAGCAATTCATGAAGAAATACCAGTGATACAAAATACAACAGAAAACAAAACAAACCCCCCTCCAGAGCCTACTCCTGCTCCCAAAGAAAATAAAAAATTAAATTTAGAGTGGTTTATCCTTATAGCAATTATAATCATTATCTTAGTAATAATAATTCTTTATATAAAAAAGAAAAAAGAAATTCAATAATCTTCTTTTAAATCATTATTTTTAACATAAAAAACAATACAAGGTTTATTAGTATCTTTAAACTTGCTTTTTATTTCTTTAAATTCTGGCCAATCTATATAAGATAAAACCTTTTTTCTTTCTATAAAATAATTTTTATCAAGGGGTATTGCTATCCACGGTTCCCATCCATTATATAATAAATCATTATCTAAGAAATAATTAAAACGAAGATGCTTTAAGTAAATTTCATAATCTTTTTCACAAGACTTAATTTCCTCAATTTCTTTCAACATTAATTCTAATTCTTTCCTTTCTTTCCATTCCATAAGATTAGTAATTTTTCCCATAAAAGAAAACTAAAATAAATATTTATAAACTTTCTTATTAAACAAAAACCTTAAATACTCTTGATGATGGTTATTTTTGTAGACTAGGTTGGCGGGTTAGTCCTCCGCTGTTTTGCAAACGGACTTTAGGCAAACTGCAAGGAAGCTGGTGACAAGGGCGTTAAAAAGTCTTTATTTTAACGTTGAAGTTTTGTCTGCTTTGACCTTGCATTTGCGAACCGGGTCAGGTGGAGGAATCCAAGCAGCCCTAAACAGGTGTTAAGGTGCTTAGCAGGTCGCAGAACCGAGGAGAAATAAAGGTTGCTTTTTAACAAACTTGGTAGCTGGCTTCTGAGTCTACATAATCTCAAAAAATTATTTAGTAAATTTATACAATCTTTCTTTTTGTAAGAAACATAATAAGAAAAACTACTTCAAAAAATTTTAATCAAATAACAAAATTATTTTTTAAGGAGATGCCTAAAAAATTTAGGGAAATTGGAAAAAATCAATTTCTTCAGGAAAATATAAAAAAAGTAAAATACATATCTTAGATATTAGTGGAATTAAAGGATTTCTTTGGTATTTTAAAAAAAGAAGATAATTTAGAGGAAATTTTTGTAATTAAAAAAAGATATGGAAAAATATTAATAAATTCTTATTGAAAAAAGTAAAAAAAGAAAAAATTAAAAAATAAATTTGAATACTCCTTTCAAACATAAGATTACACAAAAGTTTTTTAAAAAATTTGGTTTCTCTAATAGAACAATTGAAATGTCTCTTTTATAAATCTACGCAAAATTAATAAACTTCTTTAAAATTAATATTATATGAAGAGGTGGGGTTTACGCGGACAAATGTATTTAATTGCAATCATAATTATAATTGGTTTAATAAGCGGGTTAATTGGAATAAATAATTATTCTAAAAAACAAGAAAATCCAAACTTAAATAAAATAAAAAATGAAATAGAAATTGAAACTGAAAATCTTATTAATTATGGAACTTATGAAAGAAAAAATTATACTTATATGCAAAATTTAATGAAAGAATTTTTATTAGAATATTCTAATTATACTGATTTCAATAAATTATATTTTATATTTGGAAATTATACAAACTTTACTTTTTTTGCTTATCACAGGAATAATAATGGAAATGTCAAAATAAAAATAAATAATACGCAAGACACAAATTTTATAACAGCAAAACACTTATTTATAAAGACTTATTCAGGGAATAAGAGTGATAAAGTAGAAATAATCTCAGATGATACAAAAGGAGACTTTGAACTAAATGAAGGCATTTTATTTTACTTTATTGTATCCCAGAAAATAAATAGAGAAAATTATGTAATAAATGGTGGAAGCAAAGATGAATAAAAAAGGAGTGAGTGTAATGATTGGTTATGTTTTACTTATTAGTTTTGCTGTTGTTATGGCAGGGCTTGTTTATCATTGGGCAAAAACTTATATTCCCAGAGAGGAAGTTAAATGTCAAGAAGGAGTTTCAATATTTATTAAAAAAATTGAATGCACTAAAAACAGTACACATTTTTTATTAAATATTAGTTTAAGGAATAATGGAAGATTTTCTATTGGAGCTTTCTTAATGCATGGAACTAATAATTCTCAAGAAAAAGTTGCAACAACTGAACTAACAGGAAATTTAAGCTCTTCAGTGAGATATATCTCTAATACAAATTATTTGTGGTTAAAGCCAGGAGTTAAATTCCCTGGAAAAAGTAATTCTTTTAATCCACAACAAGAAAAGAGTAATATTACATTTGCAATACCAAAAACAGCAATTACAGATATAAAATTAATTGAAATAACACCAATGAGATGGCAGGAGGTAAATAATAAACAAAAATTAATTACATGTGGAAATGCAAAAATAAGAGAGAAAATTGAATGCTCTTAGGCAAATTTAAAAACTAAAAAATATTAATAAAAATATGAAAAACAAAAGAGGATTGTCCCCTGTAATTGCAACAGTTTTATTAATAGCAATTGTAATTGCAATGGCATTAATTATCTTTCTTTGGGTAAGAGGGCTTGTCGGAGAGAGCATAACAAAACTTGAAGGAGAAAATATTAAATTAACCTGTGATAAAGTCAAATTCAGTGCAGATTACTCTGAAGGAAAATTACTTATCTCCAATGATGGAAATGTTCCAATATACTCTCTATTGATTGATGTAGTTTATAATGGAAGGCATGAAGCAAAGGAAATAACAAAAATTAATACTCCAGATTTGTGGATTACAGGAGGGTTAAAACAAGGAGATACTTATTCTGGAGATATAAGCTTTTATGTTGGGGAAGATGCAAAAAAAATTAAGGTAATACCCATTTTAATTGGAAATTCTAAATCAGGTAAAAAAACTTATATTTGCGAAAAAAGTAAAAGCATAAAAGAAATTTCTCTATAAAAATGAAAAAGATAGATAAAAGAAAAAAAGCATTATCTTCAATTATTTCAATTTTTTTAATAATTCTTCTTGTATTTATTGTCGCAGGCATTATATGGGAGGTTGTAAATAATCTTATAACAGATAAAACTAAAAAATCAAAAGCATGCTTTAATTCTATTGGAAAAATAGAAATTAATAGTTTTTATACCTGTTATAACAAAACTGGAGATGAATTAAAATTTGGAATTGAAAGAAAAGATTTTGATTTAGATTCTATTTTAGTTGTAATTGCAACAGATAAAGATTCCTATTCTTTAAAAATTCCTGCAAAACAAAAAACAGAAAGTTTAGAAGAATTAACAAATTTTAGCAGAGGAAAAAGCATAATTACCCCTCCAAAAAATTCTGGATATAGTTATTATTTAAATTTATCAAAAACAAAACTTAGTGGAAGCAAACCAATAAAAATCCAGATAGCTCCAATTGTAAATGATTTTCAATGTGATGTCTCAGATAGTTTAGATATAATTGAAGATTGCTAATTGCGAAGAACTTTTAAAGACTTCTTCACTTAAATAATAAAAGAGATGATGAAAAAAAAAGCACAGGTTTTAATTGAAGAGGTACTTTATATATTAATTGCACTTGCCTTAATTGGAATGGTTTTAGTATTTTCTTATCCAAAAATACAAGAAACCCAAGACAAAGCTACATTAGAAGAATCTTTAGAAATGATGCAAAATATTGCAGATACAATCAAAGAAGTAAATCAAGGAGCAGAGGGAAATCAAAGAATAATGGAATTAAAAATAAAAAAAGGAGAAATATTAATTAATGCTATTAATGATTCACTTGTATTTGAATTAGAAAGTTCATATCTTTACAGCGAACCAGGGAGGCAATACAGCAGAGGGGATTTAGTTATACTTACAACTCAAAAAGGAAAAAGCAGTATAGTAACTTTTAGTTTGAAATATAAAGATATATTTAATATAACCTATGCAGGAAAAGAAGAAACAAAAAATATTGAAAAAGCCAGCCTTCCTTATAAAATTGTAATTAAAAAAAATGGCAGGGATGCAAATGACACCCCAATAATAGATGTGGAGGTATTATAATGTTTAGTATAAGAAAAAAAAAGAAGCAAGATATTATGTCTTTTCCAAAGGTTAAAGTAGAATTCAATACAAAGATTAAAAAAATAAAGCAAGAAACAGACAGAACAAAAATAAATGTAAGGTATGCACTAATCTCTCCTTTTTGCTATGCTCACATACATTGGGACCCAGAAATTTATGAGGTTGTTTATGATATAGAAGAACCTGTATTAAATAAAACTGAGGAGATGTATAAAAATCAATTAACAGAGGCTATGAGAGATTTAATTAATTTTGAAAATGTTATAAAAAGTGACCAAAGAACACTCTTAGATTATATTGACAAAAGATTTAGAATTCTTGCAACTGAGCTTGGCATAAATTTGAATTATGAATCTTTTAGAAAAATTTACTATTACCTTGTAAGAGATTTTATAGGGTTTAATGAAGTTGATCCCCTTTTAAGAGATTATTTTATAGAGGATATTGAATGCAATGGAATTAAAGCACCAGTATTTATTGTTCATAGAATTTTTAGAAATTTAAGAACAAATCTTATATATAAAAATATGAAAAATTTAACAAACTTTGTTGAAAAATTGGCACAAAGATGCGGGAAATATATTTCTTATTCAAATCCTATCTTAGATGGAAGCCTTCCTGATGGTTCAAGAGTCAATGCAACTTATACAAAAGACATAACCAGCAGAGGCCCGACATTTACAATAAGGAAATTTACAAAAACTCCTTGGACACCAACACAATTACTTTCTTTTGGAACCATGAGCCCAGAAATGCTTGCTTATTTATGGCTTTTAATTGAACATAAAATGAGTATATTAATCACAGGAGGAACTTCTTCAGGTAAAACAACGCTTCTAAATGCAATTGCTTTCTTTATCTCACCAGAAGCAAGAGTTGTAAGTATAGAAGATACAAGAGAAATAAACCTTCCAAGGGACAACTGGCTTCCAAGTGTTGTAAGAACTGCAACAGGAATAGAAAAAATGGGAGAAGTTGATTTATTTGATTTACTTAAAAGTTCTTTTAGGCAAAATCCAGATTATGTTATTGTAGGGGAAGTTAGAGGAAAAGAAGCATATGTTCTTTTTCAGGGAATGGCCTCTGGACATTCATCAATAAGCACCCTGCATGCAGATTCTGTTGACACAGTTATAAAAAGATTAGAGACCCCTCCGATTAATCTTTCACCTACATTACTAAATACTTTGGATGTTGTTTGCATTATGACCCATGCTATTGTAAATAAAAAAGAAACCAGAAAATTAAAAGAAATAGTTGAATTAATTAATGTAACCTCAGAAGGGACTGCTTTAACTAATACCCCTTATATATGGAACCCAGAGGACAATAAGTTTTATTTTAAGAAAAATAGCAAAATTCTGGAGAAGATAGCTGAAAGATATGGAAAAGAATTATCTGAATTAAATCTTGAATTTCAAAGAAGAACAGAATTAATATTTAAAATGATGCAAAAAAGAATATTTGGATTTAAAGAAGTACAAGAAATAATAAATAGATATTACAAACAAAAAGAAAAAGTATTAAAGGAATTTGGGATAAGATAAGAAGATTTAATAATACATTTTTATTTTATATTCTATGGAAAGTGGTGATATTGAATTTTTAAAACAGCTAATTTCCAGTCTGGAAGAAGGGCTAATAAAACTTGAAGAAGCAAAGAAAAACAAAAATTATGAATTATTCAGCAAGATAAAAAGAGAAATAATTAATATCCATCAACAAATACAAAGGAGTTTAAAATGATAAGGGATGAGTTTTTAGTTGCAAGAAGAATACTAAAAAAAGAAAAAAATATCCTTTTAGAAATAGAATCTCTTCTTAAAAACACAGATAAAATAAAAAACAGGGCTTTGGTTCTCTCCCATAAAAAAGAATTAATAAATGCACTATTAAAAGAAGAAAATAATCTTATTAGACAATTGCAAAGAATAAAATTAATACAACCTCTCCCAAAAAAAGAAACAAATTATCTTAATATCGAAAAAAAACAAAAAGAAAAAGAAAAAAAAGAAATAAAAAAACTCCCCATTTTCTCAGCACAAAACATTAAAATAAAAAGAAAAAAGAAAAAAGAGAAGATTGTCTTATCAAATATAGAAAAAATAACTCTGCAAAGATTAGGGAAGAAAGAAAAAAAAGTAGAAATTTATAAAGAAAAAAAACCAAGCTTTTATTTCATTTTAGCAAATAAATTATTTTTTAATCTATCCCATAAACTTGCAAAAAAGCCTATATTTAAAAATTTACAAAGAGATTTGAATAAGACAAATTTACAATTTATACTTCCAAGTTATATTGCAGTTATGTTAACAAACACTTTGATTTCTTTTATTCTATCCCTTTTTATTTTCATTTTCTTTTTATTTTTTAATATTACAGCAACTCTTCCTATAGTTGTTCCTGTGCAAACCCCTCTTCTTCAAAGGGCTTTTCAAATCATGTGGGTTGTAGTTATTATTCCTCTTGCAGTATTTATTATATCTTATTTATATCCTGTTTTAGAAAGAAAAGCTGAAGAAAATGGCATTAATCAGGAGCTTCCTTTTGCAACAATACACATGGCTGCGATTTCAGGCTCTATGATTGAACCAAGTAAAATATTTAGAATTCTACTTTCAACAAAAGAATATAATTTCTTATCAAAGGAACTAACTAAATTAGTAAATGAAATTAATATTTATGGTAAAGATTTAGTTACTGCATTAAAAAAAATAGCATATGATAGCCCAAGTTCTAAATTTTCAGATTTACTTAATGGGCTTGCAACAACAATAACCACAGGAGGCTCTCTTCCTGAGTTTTTTCAAAAAAGAGCAGAAAGCCTTTTATTTGAATACAAAATTGAAAAAGAAAAAATGGCAAAAGCTGCAGAAACTTTTATGGATATTTATATTAGTGTAGTTATTGCAGCACCAATGATTTTAATGCTCTTACTTGTCATGATGAAGATAAGTGGACTTGGGATTGCATTAAGCACATCCACACTTGGATTAGTTATGGTTTTAGGAGTAGTTGTATTAAATATAATCTTTTTAACATTTTTGTTTTTAAAGAATCCAAAAGAATGATAAAAATAAAAGAAAATTACTTAATTGAATGGGCAATTGGATTAGCCATTATATTCTTATCTATGATTTTAGCAGAAGGAAATATAAAAGTTTTTGGGATTGGTATTGGAATTCTTGTTGCAATAATCCCTGTTGTTTTTGGAATCATAAAAGAAACAAAAGAACAAGCAGAAAAAGAAGAAATGTTCTTAGAATTTTCAAGAAATCTTGTGGAAAGTGTAAAAGCAGGAACACCAATAAGTAAAAGTATTATTAATATTAGTGGGAAATCCTATGGCGCATTGGATGAAAATGTAAATAAATTAGCAAGTCAAATATTATTGGGAATTCCCTTAAACAGAGCATTAAAAACTTTTACAAAAGATGCAAACAACAAAGCTATATCAAGAGCAATAACATTAATTGGAGAA
>CAZBAB010000022.1:0-7836 GCA_964489815.1 Candidatus Woesearchaeota archaeon
CTTCTTTAATTTCATTGATAATATTTTGTCTTGCAACTTCAATACCAAACACTTCTGCTACTTCATGCAAATCATTTGATATTGTTTTTGTTTCATCAATCTCTTTAAATTTAAGAACTTTCTTTAAATTAGTTCCAAGAGTTAAGATAACAAAATCTCCTTGTTTCTTGCTAATTAAAATTTGTTTAATCCCTTTAATTCCTGAAATAGTTGTTGCTTTTAATTTTTCTTTTAATTTATAGATTTCTTTGAAATTATATTCAGATACATTTAATTCAATTGAATTATCTTTTTCTTTTGCTTTGAATTTTAGTTCTCTTAATCTTTCTACAATTTTTTTAATTCCAACATGTGTCTGCCTTAATGCTTTTTTATTAATTAAAATTTCAATTTTTTTATTACTAAAATCAAGAGAGATTTCATCAGAAATTTCTTGAACAGTAACTTCTTTTATTTTTTCAGCAATTATTAATGCATCCTTTTCATTATTATATTCCTTTTTTAGATAAATTTCCATTTTTGGAGAAGAAGGATTTTTTCTTGCATCACATATTTCAATTAATCTTGGGAGTCCTTGTGTAACCTGCATTTCTGCAACACCTGCCATATGGAAAGTTCTTAAAATCATTTGTGTTGAAGATTCACCAAAGGATTGTGCAGCAATAATTCCAATTGCTTCTCCAGAAGGAAGTTCCTTTTTTAAATGAAGGTTTGCAACATCTAATCCATCGTCACCATAAATAAATTGAATAATTTTATTATTTGAATCTCTTATTGTTCCATCATATTCTTTTCTGATATCCTGCAAGGCATTTGCTAAACGCCTGTATAAATATCCTGATTTTGGTGTTCTTAAAGCAGTATCCATAAGTGAATCTCTTCCAGTAATTGCCCCAAAAAAGAATTCATCAGGTCTAAGTCCTTTCATAAAAGGGCTGTGTATAAATCCCCTTGCTCGTGGGGAGATATCTCCTTTCTCAAAAAAGGAAAGTGTTCTATCAGTATAACCTAAATCAATCCTTCCCCCTAAAAATGCCTGTTGTCCAACACAGCAAGCCATCTGGGTAATTTGCATCATATTTCCTGAACCACCAGAAGATATCATTGCATGAACAGGATTATATTCTGGAAATTCCTTTTTAACTATTTCTCCTATTTTTGTTCTTACTTCATTTAAAGTCTGCAAAATTTTAATTTCTCTTGATTCAATTTCTGTTTTTCCTGGAATAATCTCAAGTTTTCCATTTTTCCAAGATTCAATAATATCCTTTGTTTTTTCTTCTGCTTCTTTAATAATTGCATTGCTTTTTTCAATAATTTTTTTATCTAAATCAAAATCATTAACTGCAATTGACATTCCTTTTTTACTCAAATAATACCTTCCTAAATCAAATGTTTGTTTAATTATCTTAAAAGTTTCATTTCTTCCAACTTCTTTATCAAGGACTTTTATTAATTCACTATCTCCGTCCCCCCCAAAGGTTGTTTTATCAATAACTCCACTTATAATTTTTCCTTTTTCAATTCTTATTGAATTGTTTTTAAAGTTTATTTCTGGAGGAAGTAATTCTGAAAAGATTTCCAATCCAGATATTTTTTTCTTTGATATGATTGTATTAATGCCTGATTTATACAAAAGTTGAGTTGCTTCTTCTTTATCAAATTCATCAAATCCAAGAAGATAGTTTCCAGTAATTGTATCTTTTATTCCTCCAACAAAATTTGTATTATTTTTTGGAGACATTAAATTTGCTTTAACATCAAGAAGTATTTTTGCTTCAGCTTTTGCTTCTTCTGTTTGGGGGGAATGTATATTCATCTCATCCCCGTCGAAATCAGCATTATAAGGTGCAGCTGTGGCAGGATGTAATCTAAAAGTTCTTCCTGGAAGGATTTTTGCATAATGAGCCATCAAGCTTCCTTTGTGCAGACTTGGATGTCTATTAAACAATACAATGTCCCCGTCTTGCAAATGTCTTTCAATTTGGTATCCGGGTTCAATTTCATTTATTAATTCCTCTTTTAGTTCTTCTGTTATTTTCTTTCTTTTTCCATCAGGTCTTATAATATAATTTGCACCAGGCCATTTATTTCCTCTTTTAATTAACTTGATAATTTTGTTTTTATTTAAGTCATTTACAGTTTCATTAACTGTAACTACTCTTGCAATTTCAAAAGGAATTCCAACTTCATTAATTTCTAAAGAGGGGTCTGGGGAGATAACTGTCCGTCCAGAATAATTTACTCTCTTTCCTGCAAGATTCTTTCTAATTCTTCCTTCTTTACCTTTAATTCTTTCTTCAATTGTTTTTAAGGGTTGCCCACTTCTATGCCTTGCAGGAGGAATTCTTGCTACAGTATTGTCAAAAAAAGTTGTAATATGAAATTGAAGTAAATCCCAAAGGTCTTCAATAATTACTTCTGGGGCTCCTGCATTTAAGTTTTCCCATAATCTTTGGTTTGCCCGGATAATATCTGAAAGTTTATGAGTTATATCATCTTCAGATCTCTCACCTGATTCAAGTATAATACTTGGTCTTAATGTAACAGGAGGCACTAAAAAGATAGTAAGTACTGCCCATTCTGGACGACAGGTTTTTGGATTAATTCCTACTTTTTTTAATTCTTCATCAGGAATATTTACTAATTTCTCTCTTATTTCTGTTGGAAAGATTCTTGTTCTCCCTTTGTAAAAGGAAGTAGGTTTATCTAATTTTATTTTTTCATGCACTGCATGGCAATAAGGGCATTTTTTTGCATCTTTTGCTTTTTTAATTCTTTGCACAGGATCTTTGTATTTTTCTAAATCTTTTTCACTCAGCATTAATTTTCCACATTCATGGCAGAAACACCTTAAACCCATTTCAATTAATGGAACATACTTAAGATGAATTACTGGTCTTGCCAAATCAATACTTCCAGGGTGCCCCAAGCATTCTTTTAATCTTCCTCCACAGGTTCTGCATCTTACACCAGGATCAACTGCCCCAAGCCTTAAATCCATTAATCCTCCATCAACCGGATATCCATCTATATCATAAAGTTCTGGTGTTACAATTTTTGCAACTGAAAGTTTTTTTATTTTTTCTGGACTAAGCAAACTAAAACTTATGCTCTTGATTATTTTTTTTATTGGTTTTTTCATTTTATTGTTCATATTTGTTTTTTAAGTCAAATTCTGTATGTATGTGTAATCCTTGAAGTTCCTCTAAGAGTAATTTAAAGGCATAGGACATTTCTACTGGCTCAATTTCTTCACTTCCACATAAAGGACAGTAAGTTTTTTGTCTTATAGAATCTTCAATTGCAATTGTTCCGCATTTTGTGCAGATTGGAATAACAACTTTATCAGAATCATATCTTTCTTTTAATAATAATGAGGCACCATGCGCTACTAATGCTTCTTGTTCCATTTCTCCTAATCTTAAGGCTCCTCCACGAGCTCTTCCTTCAACTGGCTGTCTTGTTAAAAGAGCAACTTTTCCTGAAGCACGTCCATGCAATTTATTACCAACCATATATTTTAATTTTAAGTAATAAAGATTACCAACAAATATTTTTGATTCAATTCTTTTTCCTGTTATTCCATTATACATTGTTTCTTTCCCATCAAATCTAAAGCCTAATTTTTCCATTTGTTTTTCTAATTCTTCTTTACTTTCTCCTGAAAAAGCAGTTCCATCTATAATTTCTCCTTTTAAGCATCCAACTTTTCCTGCTAATAGTTCTAGAAGATAGCCCACAGTCATACGGCTTGGAAGTCCATGAGGGTTGAAGAGAACATCTGGTTTAATTCCTCGTGAAGTAAAAGGAATATCGTTTTCAGGAGCAATCATTCCAATAACCCCTTTTTGTCCGTGTGGTGTTGCAAATTTATCTCCTATTTCAGGAATTCTTTGATCTCTGCATTTTACTTGAACAATTTTATTTCCTTCTAAATCTTGAGTGATAAATACAGTTTCAACTGTTCCTTTTTCTTCCTGCCTCATTGTAACACTTGATTCTTTTTTCGCTTTAATTGAAATTTCTCTTGCTTCTGATAAGAATTTTGGAGGAGACATTTTTCCAATTACTACTTCCCCTTCATCTATTTCTGCTTCAGGGTAAGTTATACCATCTGCTTCAAGGTGCTTGTAACTTGATTCAATTTTGTATCCTGATGTGTCTTTTTCAGGGATTGCAATTTCATCTTTTAATCCTCCTGCATAATTCATTTCAATTGCAGAATAAGGTCTAAAATAAAAACTTCTTCCAACACCTCTATCTAAACTTCCTTTGTTGAATACAAGGGCATCTTCCATATTATACCCTTCATGTGTTATTATTGCAACAACTAAATTTTGTCCTGCAGGATAAGTGTTAAGGGTGTCATAAACAAAACTTCTTACAATTGGTTTTTGAGGATATTGTAGTATACTTACATTAGTGTCTAATCTGCATAAATAATTTGCAGCATATATTCCAAGAGATTGTTTTTGTGTCTTGCTTCCCCTGTTTAAACGAGAACTCTGGTCATGATTTCCATAAGGAACTAAGCTTGTAACAACTCCAAATAAATCCATTGTATCAATTTCTAAATGAGTATGCTTGTCAGTTATTTCATCTTTATATAAAGCAACCAGACAATTTTCTTCTTCAGCAGCGTCGAGGTATTCAATAATTCCCCTTTTTATTAAATCCTTCCATTGAAGTTGTCCTTGTTCTACCTGCAATAAAATATCTTCTGTTAGTTTTGAAACTCCATTTTCAACAATAATTAATGGACGTAAAACTCTTCCTGGTTCAGTTGATATTTTTATTATTTTCATTTCTTCTTCATATCTTATATTTAATTGAATTGGAAGTTGTCCTTGTCTCCTTTTTTCTTTTATCTTGTCTACAAATTCTTTTGCTGAATCAACTGTCCCTATAAATTGTCCATTAAAAAATACATCTATATCTTTTATTTCAACCTCTGCTATTTTTGTCTTTCCTTTAATTAAGGCAAGCCCTTCTGATTCCAAATCTTTTAGGAATTTTTCTTCATCAAGATTTGTTCTTGTAGAAACTTTGCTTAATATTGCAAGATTTTTTCTTAATCCAATTTCAGTTCCTTCTGGTGTTTCAATTGGACAAAATCTTCCATAGTGTGTTGGATGAAGTGCCCTTGCCATAAGGTTTTCTTGATCACTTGATATCATACTTGAAACTCTTTGTAATTGTGAAATTGTTGCAAGGTAGTTTGTTTTATCCATGTTTTGAGTAATCCCTGCTCTTTCTCCAGTCCAAGAACCAGTTGCAATAGCTGATTCAACTCTGTGAGAGAATAAAGTTGATTTTGCAATTACTTTTATTGAGAAAAATTTTCTTCTTTTTGAAGATTTTTGAAGGGAGTATCTTATATCTCTTATTAAAATACTTAAATTAACTCTAAAAAGAGTTGCAAGTAAATCTCCGGAAAGTCTAACTCTTTTATTTGCATAATGATCTTTGTCTGTTCTTATTTTTTTATTTTCTTTTGCAATTAAAAATTGTTTTATTAATCTGCAAATTGTTACTGCTTTTTTTAGTCTGTCTTCCTTTTGTATTCCAATGTGAGGTAAGAGATAGCTGTCAATTCTTTGTTTAACTCTGTCAAGTATTTCTTTTTTTGTTCCTTGAAGATTTGTTTTTTCTGCAATATACATCATTGCATCTTCTTGTGTTGCAATATCTACAAATTCATATAAATTAACAATTACACTATCTGTTTCTTTTCCAATATATTTTGCAATATCTGCTTCTTTTGTTAATCCTAAGGCCTTTAATATAACTATTGTTGGGAGTTCTTTGAATTTACTAAAAGAAGTTTCTAAAATTCCCTCTTTGTTTTCAGAAAGAGCCATTGGAATTCTATAAGTTCCTTTTAAAGAAAATATTCTTAAACTTAAATTATTTTTTGAATTAGTTTCAATAAAGGGCTGGTTTTCAGCAAGATCCTCTGCCATTACCATAACTCTTTCATTTCCATTAATAATAAAGTATCCTCCTGAATCAAGAGGATCTGAGAGATTTTCAATTTGTTCTTGTTTTGAAAGTCCATAGAGATTACAATGTTTGCTTTTTACCATAATTGGTATTTTTCCTATAGTTACTATTTCAGAATCAACTTGATTGTCTTTTTTTATTGTTATTTCTAAGGTTATTGGCGCAGAATAAGTTAATTTTCTTAGTCTGGCTTGGTAGGGCATTAATTTAGATTTACTTCCATCAGATTCAACTATTTCAGGTTTCCCAACTTTTATTTTTCCTAATTTAATTTCAAAATCTTCATTGCTTAGTCCCTCAGAGATTTCATCTACGATTTCTTGCATTCTTTGTTCAATAAATTCATTAAAAGAAGTAATGTTTGATTCAACAAGTGAGTGATTTTTTAAATAATTTTTTACTAAAATGTGTTTATTATCTTTTATCATTATACCACTACTCTGTAAAATAAATTTATTTTATTGCCTTCTTTTCTCTCTATTTTGATTATATCTCCGACTTTGCATCCTTCTGGAAGTGCAGGATCTGTAGAAAGTATCTTCGGCAATTGTGATTTTGCTATGTTAAATTTTTCCAGGAGTTTTTTTGCTTCTTCTTCACTTAATTTAGTGTGTTTAGGCTCTAAGATGTGCATTTTTTAGAGGGCTATAATTGTTTTTGCTTTAACAACTGTTTAATAATAAAAATTACAAGAAATTAGTTTAAAAATGTTTTGGTGTTCTTGTTCTGTTTAATTTAATTAAATATTCATAAATTAAACCTTATTTAGTTTTTTTAATTTGTTTAAAACATATATCAAAATTACAATAATCCAAAAAAATATAAAAAGAGGAGTAATTACTTTGTTTATATTAAATGTATTTTGAATTAATTGGTATAATTTATAAGAATTTGGATATTGAATAATACTTTCCTGAATTTTTTCGTCAATGGCTAATCCAAAAATCCAAGAGAAAAACAAATATAAAATTATAATAAAGTGGTTTTTTTCTTTTTTTATATTATCTTTTATTTTTAATGATTGATTTTCCGTCTTCAACTTGTAATCCTAATTTCCTCCTTGTCCGCCTCGATATAGTCAGTCGAACGAAACAAGCTCAAATCCAAAATGGCCCCGAAGGGATTTGAACCCTCGACACCTGGATTGCTTTGTGAACAAGTTCGCGAAGCAGGCGAAACAAGTTTCAGCCTAAAAGTCCAGTGCTCTAACCAGGCTGAGCTACGGAGCCATAATTAAATTATAAAAATTTGGTTTATAAAATTATGCTTTAGTATAATTTTCTTTATAAATCTTAATTAAATTAAAAATTTATGTATGAAAAAAAAGTGAAATTGGTTGCATGGTTGCAAAATCCTGAAGAAAAATGGGATGCTGAAAATTCTGCTTCTTGCGGAGCAAGAGCTTGTGTTCGTGAAAAAGATTCTTATGAAATTCATAAACAAGAAATAGCAAGACCAGATTATGAAAAAAGAAAAGAATCTATATTCAGGGAGACCTCTGGAAGAGGGCATGGAGCAGTCTTAAACCAAAGCTGTTTTCTATTTTCAATAGATAATTTAACAAGAGCCTCAACATTTCTTTTATGTTCTTCAGAATATGCACAACATTTGCAGCAGTCTTTGAGATGGACAACAGCAGAAAGAGGTTTTTATCTACCTAAATCTTTGATTGGAACAGCAGCAGAAAGAATAATGAAATCTCAATTTGAGCTATATTCTGAAATGCAAAAAGCAGAAATCCCTTCTGAAGATACAAGATTTATTTTGCCTCTTTATACTAAAACAACAATCCAAACTTTGTTGAATGCAAGGGAATTAATGCACTTGGAT